>NZ_JASCPK010000018.1:0-65215 GCF_029959385.1 Pseudomonas sp. PS01303 | reverse complement strand
CAGCTCCGCTGTGCCCGTTGGGTTTGATGGTAGGGGGGGATGTAACGGCTGGCAACAGGGTATTTCAGGGTGTGAGTGCGGGGTGTGGGGGGGAGACTTGTTAAGTCGCTGTAGTCCGCGGGCTGGCTCAAACTGTGGCGAGGGGATTTATCCCCGATGGGCTGCGCAGCAGCCCCAAAGTCAGAAAACTCGGTACTTCTGGGGAAATGAGTTGGATGGTTTTGGGGCTGCTTTGCAGCCCATCGGGGATAAATCCCCTCGCCACAGGGGTTGGTGAAACATCAGTTTTTGCGTTTCAGTCCTACAAGCATGGGGGAACTTCCTACAGCCCCCGTCGAACATCACGGCTGCCACTCACTCTTTTCCCCATTCAACTTGCGATCCAGAAAACTCGCCGCACTGATCAACGCCAGATGCGTCAGCGCTTGCGGCGTGTTGCCCAGATGCCGCCCATGGCTGTCGAACTCTTCGGCGTACAGCCCCAACGGATTGGCGTATCTCAGCAATTGTTCAAATTCCAGGTGCGCCTTTTCCACCTGCCCGGCGCGGGCGAGGCATTCGACGTACCAGAATGAGCACGCGGCAAACGCGCCTTCGGTGCCGGACAGTCCATCAATATTGGCGTCATCGTTGCGGTAGCGATAAACCATGCCGTCGCGCACCAGATGTTTTTCAACCGCTTCAAGGGTCGACAACCAGCGCGGATCCTTGGCACTGACGAAACGCACCAGCGGCATCAACAGCATCGAGCCGTCGAGCGCGGTGCCGCCCTTGTACTGGACGAAATGTCCGCGCTCTTCGTCCCAGAAGTTGTCCCAGATGTCGGCGTAGATCGCCTGCCGGGTCTGATCCCATTGCGCGAACGGTGCCGGCAGCGAGCGTTTCGAGGCGAGACGAATTGCCCGATCCAGCGCCACCCAGCACATCAATCGTGAATGCAGAAAATGGTGCTGTTCGCCGCGCATTTCCCAGATGCCGACATCGGTGGTCTGCCAGGTTTCGCAGACCTGATCGACCACTTCGCGCACATGCTTCCAGCCTTCGTGGGAAATCGCGTCACCGTACTTGTTAACCAGATACACCGCGTCCATCAGCTCGCCAAAGATGTCGAGCTGGATCTGGTCGTAAGCACCATTGCCGATACGTACAGGTTTTGCGCCGCCGTGCCCGGACAGATGATCCAGTTCGGTTTCCGGCAACTCCTGTTGCCCATCGATGGCGTACAAAATGTTGAGTTTCATCGGTTGCCCGTGGCAATCGCTGACCCGTCCGCGCAGCCAGCCCATGTAGGCGTTGGCTTCGCCGACAAAGCCCAGACGCATGAACGCGTAGACCGTAAACGAAGCATCGCGGATCCACGTGTAGCGGTAGTCCCAATTGCGCTCGCCGCCCGGTGTTTCCGGCAGGCCGAAGGTCGCAGCAGCGAGGATGGCGCCATGTTTGCGCGAGGTCAGCAGCTTGAGCGCGAGGGCCGAGCGGTTGACTATTTCTCGCCAGCGTCCGCGATAGATCGACTGGCCGAGCCAGTCGCGCCAGAACTTCAGCGTGCGCTCCATGCACAGTTGCGCGGCGCCTTCCTCGAAGCGTGGATCGTCTTCGCCACCGAGCAGGAATGCGGCGGTTTGATCCTGCTTCAAGATGAAGGAGGCGACCGCTGCATTGGCGTCTATCTGCAGCGCTTGATCCGAAGCCAGGCGCAGTGACGGCTGACCTTCGGCGCTGAAAATCACCGTTTGCTCATCCATCCGCGCATGCGTGTCGGCCCGCGCATAATCGTGGCGCACCGCGCAGCGCACGTGAAAAGTCGCCTCGCCGCTGACCACACGAACCCGACGGATAAGCACCGGCAAATCATCCTCGCTGTCGCCAACCGGCAGCAGGTCGGTGACTTCCACCACCGCACGTTCGCTCAGCCAGCGGGTTTGCAAAACATTGGTGTCGGGCAAGTAAATCTGCTCGCGTCGGGCGTCAGGCAAATCCGGTGAGATCTGGAAGATCCCTGCCTCTGGCGTGTCCAGCAAAGAACAGAAAATCGACGGACTGTCGAACTCCGGCCAGCAGAAAAAATCCACGCTGCCGCGATCGTTGACCAGCGCCGCACTGCGCATGTCGCCGATGATGCCGTGGGCGTCGATGGGGCTTTGTCGTTCCAGGTGATGCTCAGCCATTGCCGCGAAACTCCGGATAGAGGCTCATGCCGCCGTCGATAAACAGGGTGGTGCCAACGATGTAATCGGAGGCGTCGGAAGCGAGGAAAACCACCGCGTTGGCGACGTCTTCGACATCACCGATACGGCCGTAAGGAATCAGTTTAAGCAGCTCTTGTTCAGCATCGCCGGTGGTCGCGGCGGCATTGATCGGCGTGCGAATCGCCCCCGGCGCGATGCCGTTGATGCGAATGCGTTGATGGCTGACTTCCTGCGCGAGGGTTTGCATCAACTGATCTACGCCACCCTTGGACGCCGCGTAATTGACGTGGCCGGCCCAAGGAATGCGTTGGTGCACCGAACTCATGTGGATGATCTTGCCGGCGGCGCGGGAGACGCCTTCGCGGACGCCCTGACGATTGAAAATCCGCAGCGCGGCGCGGGCGCAGAGGAACTGCCCGGTGAGGTTGACGCCAATCACCGCGTTCCAGTCGTCCAGCGACATATCCACCGCCGGCGCGTCTTTCTGCATCCCGGAGTTGGCGATCAGAATGTCCAGTGAGCCGAAGGCATCGAGGGATTGGGCGAATAGTCGTTCGACATCGGCTTCCTTGGAAACATCGGCACCGATGGCCAGCGCCTGACCGCCGTCGGCGATGATCTGCCGGGCCAGTGCTTCAGCGGGCTCTGATTGACGGTTGTAATTGATGACCACCGCAGCACCGGCAGCGGCGAGGGCTTTGGCGGCAGCGTGGCCGATGCCGGAGCTGGCGCCGGTGATCAGGGCTACTTGTCCGGTGAGGGAGATGTACATGCGATGGCGCGCCTTGAGTGAGGGCCTATTTAGCTGACTGGTTCGGGGCGCCGAGAGTTCAGAGGCAAGATCAAAAGATCGCAGCGTGCCGCAGCTCCTACAGGAGATCTGCGATCCTTTTGACCTTCCTCACGCCTGAATATGATACCGCGCGCTGTTTTTATGCCATTCCTGGTTGCCCGCAATCCACGTGGTCAAACCTGTCAGGTAACGCCGCACTAAAGGGTCGGCGTCTTTCAGTAGCCGTTGTTCCAGCGCCACGTATTCGCGCATGACCGCATCATGAATATCCGCAGTTTTGTCGATGGCTTCCTGCAGCGAGCAGTCATGTTTGGCCGCCAGCAGATAGGGCAGTTTGAAATCGCCCGTTTCGTTGAGGTGCTCTTTGTAAGCGGAATATAAGTCGTTGAGCAGTGTCGTGACCAAGGATGCCAGCGCACAAATGCGCTGCATCTCTGGCTTGGCGTAGACATTGGCCGGCACTTCATAGCCGCCGATGGGATCGATCAGCACCTGACAAGGCCAGAAGCTGTTGACCTGCCGGCTGGCCAGATACTCGGCGATGGTTGGCTTTGTGCCGTAGAGACGCCACGGCCCCTCGGCCGCCATGGCGACAAACATGGCGATGGTGATTTGTCGCACGCGGGCGACCTGCGATGGCGTGCAGAAATGTGCAACCCGCTTCATGTACGCGAGCAATCCTCTCAACACGGGATCGTTCCTTTGCTGTTGCAGGAGTTCTTTTTTGTAGGGGGGAGGCAAGTAGACCGGGTCTATTCCGGTGACGGCAAATGACAACTTCTCGGCGACTTTTTCGGGGCAGCCACCCAACGATTGATCGTCGCAATAATGATCGTCCACCGCGAACAACGCCGCGAAACATTGCGCTGCCAGTAGCAATCTGTCGGGATCATCGGTGTCTGCATGACACAGCATTGCGTAGCGCCCAAAGTCGCTCGCGCGAATTTTTTCCTGTTTGCCGGCAAAGATACCTATGCGCTTTATCCATGCCATCAGGCGCTTGTTGACGTCCCGGCCCAGCGCTTCATCAATGCGTGTCGGGGGCGGGCAAACAAGTGTGCGGACAACAAAGGGCGGTACGGCGGCGCGCGATTGAGCTGTGTTGGTGGACTGATTCATGGCGAACTCCTTCGGCGGTGGAAGCGATCAGTCGTTGTCATTGAGCAGCGTTTATAAAAGCGCTTTTTGCCCGAGAAGCGCACCTGTCAGACCTGACAGGTGCGCACGGTTTTGCGACGAATGGTCGATGTGCCAACGGCGCTCTGGATGAGCTGCAAAGCCTTCACATTCCACCAACAATTCCCTGCTTCCACGCCACCCGACCCTATGGCAACTTGGCGGCCCTTGATGAGGCTGCAGTCCATGGCAAACCCCTACCGCGAATTGTTCAACGCCCCCGGCGCACGAAATTTTGTCCTGGCCGGGATGATCGCGCGCATGCCGATTTCCATGACGGGCATCGGCGTGATCACCATGCTTTCGCAGTTGAAGGGTGGTTATGCGCTGGCCGGTGGCGTGGCGGCGACGTTTGCCTTGGCCACGGCGTTTTGCGCGCCGCAGGTGTCGCGGCTGGTCGACCGTTTTGGTCAGCGGCGGATTCTGCCGGTGTCGGCGTTGATTGGCGGCGGGGCCCTTTTGCTGTTGTTGCTGTGCACGCGGTTGCAGGCGCCGGTCTGGACGTTGTTTGTGTTTGCCGCGCTGGCCGGTTGCATGCCGAGCATGTCGGCGATGGTGCGGGCGCGCTGGACTGAGATCTATCGCGGTCAGCCGCAATTGCAGACCGCGTACGCGCTGGAATCGGTGCTGGATGAAGTGTGTTTTATCGTCGGCCCGCCGCTTTCAGTTGGTCTGTGCGTCGCGGTCTTCCCCGAGGCCGGGCCGTTGGCGGCGTTGTTGGCGCTGGCGATTGGTGTGACCGCATTCGTGGCTCAGCGCAGCACTGAACCGGCGGTGCATCCGCGTGAGTTGCAGCATCAGGGTTCGATCATTCGCTCGACCGACATTCAATTGTTGCTGGCGCTGATGATCGCCATGGGCATCATCGTCGGCGTGGTCGATGTGGTCAGCGTCGCGTTTGCGCAACAACAGGGGCAGCCGGCGGCGGCGAGCATTGTCTTGTCGGTTTACGCGATTGGCTCGTGCATGGCCGGCATCGCGTTTGGTGCGATGCGCTCGAAACTGCCGCTGCCACGCTTGTTTTTGTACGGCGGCGTGGCGACGGCGGTGACGACATTGCCGCTGTTGTTGGCGAGCAATATCGTCGGGCTGGCCATGGCGGTGTTTGTCGCTGGTTTGTTCTTCGCGCCGACATTGATTGTGGCGATGGCCCTGGTTGAGCGCATCGTGCCGCCGGCCAAGTTGACCGAAGGCCTGACGTGGCTGGTAACCGGATTGAGTATCGGCGTAGCGATTGGTGCGGCGGGTTCTGGCGCACTGGTGGATGCCTATGGCGCGCGCAGCGGGTTCTGGCTGGCGATTGCGGCGGGCGCGGTGGTGCTTGGCTCAGCCGTGAAAAGTTATCGTCATCTCAAATAATTCAATCACAGATAGTGAGTACTTTTGTGGCGAGGGGATTTATCCCCGTTGGGCTGCGCAG
The DNA here is from genome assembly GCF_029959385.1 of Pseudomonas sp. PS01303. NCBI lineage: Bacteria > Pseudomonadati > Pseudomonadota > Gammaproteobacteria > Pseudomonadales > Pseudomonadaceae > Pseudomonas > Pseudomonas sp. PS01303. Next base: position 59,637 of record NZ_JASCPK010000018.1, on the reverse strand, counting down.
CAGCCCCAAAACCATGCAACTCATTCCTTCAGAAGCACCGAGTACTCTGATCTCGGGGCCGCTTCGCAGCCCAACGGGGATAAATCCCCTCGCCACAGGGACGGTGTAAGCGGCGTGGATTGCGCTTTGAGGCGGGATTCGGGTTACCACCCTCGCCCCGAATTCACCCAGAAATTCACCGACAACGACGTCGATACCGACTCCACCTGATGGAACCAGCCCTCCGGCAAGAACAGCAAATCCCCAGCCTCCAGCGTCACCCGCAAAAACGTCACGTCGCGCGCCTTGGGGAAGCGCTGATAGTCCGGCGCATCCGGGTTGAAATCGCAGCCATCCAGTCCACCCTCCGGTGCTGTCGACCACGTGCCCAGGGCTTCACGGTGATGCGGCGCGGCGAGGGTGAAGGTCTTCTGCCCCCAGACCTGCGCGAACAAATTATCGGTATCGTCGCGGTGCAGCGGCGTCAGTGTGCCCTTGGGCCCGATCCAGATTCGCGGCGGAATAAACAGCGACGTATCGAAATAGGCCGGGTACTTGATCTGCTGCATCAACGCCGCCGGCAAGATGTTGTTGCCCATGTAGGCGGGCGGCTCACCGTCCGCACCTTTGACCGCCGGACTGTCCAGCGAAGCGATGAAATCGGCCATCGACGTCGAACGAAAATCCCGTTCGGTGGAGAAGGTTTTCTTCACGTAATCGCCATGGCGGGTGATGCCTTGCAGCTCGGCGAAATGCACCAGCGATTCTTCGCGGCTGAGTTTGAACAGCGGCCAGTCGTGCAATGCGTTGCTGATCACCACGGGAATGCCGTGGGGCAAATAACGGCTTTTGAACTCAGTCACCGATAGCTCCTCGCGGGCACGCCGTTCGACGTTGATCTGGGTCGGCAGGCTGGCGGTGAGCTTTTCGCTGAAACGCGGCGGTGTCGGATAGCGCTTGTTCATGTCGACTTTTTCAGCGACCGCACCGCCACCGTTTCGAGCATGGTCGATGATCTGCGGCAGCATCGTTGCCAGCCCCATGTTGCCGCCAATCTTCAGGCGACCGCTGGCGAACAGTTCCTCGACGTTGGCCATGCCGGCCATGATCCCGAGGAAATCCTGTTCCGCGACTTCAATGGTCACGTCCGGGCTCGCATGGCGGCCAGCCTCGGTGCGGCTGCTGGCCTTGACCTCAGACCAATAAGCCTGCTGCGCGCTAAAAACGAATTGGAAAACACCTTCAATGCCGACGGCGCCGGCATTGGCGAACAGTTTGCTCAGAATGCTCTGCAGATCCACGGTGAATCCTCGTTATTGGTTTTATCTGAACGGTTAACGAGCACCTGTGTGGGCGATTTAGCCGGCGTCGACTAATTTGCCCGGGCAGTCAACCGTTTCTCTCTACAGACGAATTTTTTTGAGGGAAGTGTGGTGACCCAGCTGACTTTGCTGTGCCTGCCGTATTCCGGTGCCAGTGGGATGGTCTATAGCCGCTGGCGACCGAAGTTGCCGCAATGGCTGCAGCTCAAACCGGTGGAGCTGCCGGGGCGTGGTGCGCGCTTTGACGAGCCGCTGCAGACCGATATGCGCGCCTTGGCGATGCAATTGGCCAGGGAGTTACAGCCAACATTGAAGACGCCTTATGCGTTGTTCGGTCATAGCCTCGGTGCGTTGCTGGCCTGTGAGATGGCCCATGCACTGCGGGCCCTGGGTTGCCCTGAGCCGGTGGCGTTGTTCGCGTCCGGCACGGCGGCGCCGACCCAGCGCGCCGACTACGATCGCGGATTTGCCATCGCCAAGACCGATGCCGAGTTGATCGAGCAACTGCGCACGCTCAATGGCACCAGCGAAGAAGTGCTGGCCAATGACGAGTTGATGAGCCTGACCCTGCCGATCCTGCGCGCCGATTTTCTGCTGTGCGGCAAATTCGAGCCGCAGCAGCGACCACTGCTCAACTGCCCGGTGCACGTGCTCGGCGGCAAGGCTGACCGCGCCACCACCGAGCAATTGATCGGCTGGAGCAAGGAAACCTCGGGCAGTTTCTCCGTAGACATGCTCGCCGGCGGGCACTTTTTCATCCATGAGCACGAAGCCAAAGTGCTCAAGGTGATCAAAGACCAGCTCGACGTACACCATCGCCGCCACGCCATGGCCGCGACCGCCTAACCCCATTCCCCGCAAAACCTGTAGGAGCAAAGCTTGCTCGCGATGAGGCCCTCAGTCGACCTTCAAGGTGACTGATACAGCGCTTTCGCGAGCAAGCTTTGCTCCTACAGTTCTGTATTGATCCCTGTCTGATAGTTGTTCTCAATCGCTAATTTTTCCGGTCTGCATTCGTTTTATAGGGACGACGTGCCTTTGTGCTGCCTGCCTACTGATCCGGATGCCAAGAAATGAATGCAGAAGACTCCCTGAAACTCGCTCGCCGGTTTATCGGGTTGCCCCTGGAAAAGCGCCAGATGTTCCTAGCTGCCTTGCAGAGGGAAGGGGTGGATTTTTCGCGGTTTCCGATTCCGGCCGGGGTCGAGGCCGAGGATCGGCAGGCGCTGTCTTATGCCCAGCAACGCATGTGGTTTCTCTGGCATCTTGATCCGCAGAGCGGCGCGTACAACCTGCCGGCGGCGGTGCGCCTGAGCGGGCGGCTGAATCAGCCGGCGCTGGAGCAAGCGTTCGGCAGCCTGATCGAGCGCCATGAAACCTTGCGCACAGTGTTCCAGCAGCAGCCCGACGACAGCCTGCTGCAAGTGCCGCTGCAACAACCGCTGGAGATCCAGCGCGTCGACCTCAGCGATTTACCCGCTGCCGAACGTGAATTACGCGTAGCTGCAGCAGCCGAAGAGCAATCGCTGCTGCCGTTCGATCTCGCCAACGGCCCACTGCTGCGCGTGCGTCTGTTGCATCTGGCCGAGCAGGAACACGTGCTGCTGCTGACCCTGCACCACATCGTTTCCGATGGCTGGTCAATGAACGTGTTGATCGACGAATTCTGTCGCTTTTACGATGCCCACGATCAGGGGCAAGTGGCCGAGCTGGCGCCGATGCCGGTGCAGTACAGCGATTACGCGCTGTGGCAGCGGCGTTGGCTGGAGGCGGGAGAGCAGCAGCGTCAACTCGATTACTGGCTGGCGCAAATGGGCGACGAGCATCCGGTGCTGGAGCTGCCGCTCGACCGTCCGCGCCCGGTATTGCCGAGCAATCGCGGCCGTCGCCATGAGCACGTAGTGGAGGCGGCGCTGGTCGAGCAATTGCGCGGCGTCGCCCGGCAGCATGGCGTCACGCTGTTCATGCTGTTGCTCGGCACCTTCAATATTCTGCTGCACCGTTACACCGGGCAGACCGACCTGCGCGTCGGTGTGCCAATCGCCAACCGTAACCGCCGCGAGATCGAAGGCCTGATCGGATTCTTCGTCAACACTCAGGTGCTGCGCGTGCAACTGGATGGCCAGACACCATTCGCGGATCTGCTCAGCGCGCTCAAGGAAACCGCGCTCGGTGCTCAGGCGCATCAGGATCTGCCGTTCGAGCGGCTGGTCGAGGCGCTGAAACTGGAACGCAGCCTGAGTTACAACCCGCTGTTCCAGGTGATGTACAACCACCAGCCGGAAGTCGCTGACGTCACCACCCTCAAGGTCGGCAGCGGTCTGGAACTCGGCGTGATCGAATGGGAAAGTCGCAGCACCCAGTTCGACCTGAGCCTGGATACCTACGAAAAGGGCGGCCAGTTGCACGCTGCGTTCACCTACGCCAGCGACCTGTTCGACGGCACAACCATCGAACGCATGGCGCGGCACTGGACACATCTGCTGCACAGCATCGTCAGCGATCCACAGCAACGGGTCGGCGAGATCGGTTTGCTGCAAGCGCAGGAGCTTGAGCAACTGACTCAGGACTGGGGGCGTCACGACACAACATGGCCGAGCGAGCGCCCGGTGCATGAGCTGTTCGAAGCGCAGGCCGCGCAAACACCTGATGCCATCGCGCTGATTTTCGACGGTCAGCAACTCACTTATGCACAGCTCAACGCCCGCGCCAATCGTCTGGCTCGCACATTGCTGGCGCAGGGCGTCGGCCCGGAAGTGCTGGTCGGCGTTGCGGTTGATCGCGGGCTGGAGCTGATCGTTGCCATTATCGCCGTGCTCAAGGCTGGCGGCGCGTATGTGCCGCTGGATCCGCAATACCCGCGCGACCGCTTGCTGTGCATGATCGACGACAGCGGCAGTCGTTTGCTGCTGACGCAAAGCCATTTACTCGAGCGTCTGCCGGTGCCGCACAACGTGCGCAGCCTGTGCCTCGATCAAGCCGGAGCGTGGGAATTTACCGACGACAGCAATCCGCAACGCGCGGTGTGGGCGGATAACCTCGCCTATGTGATGTTCACGTCGGGCTCCACCGGCCGCCCTAAAGGCGTCGGCATCAGCCACGGTGCGTTGAGCAAACACGCCTTCGCTTCGCAGCATTACTACGCCTTGAGCGCCGCCGATTGCGCGCTGCAATTCGCCACGTTCAACTTCGATGCCTTCGGCGAGCAACTGTTTGGCCCGCTGACCTGCGGCGCCTCGGTGGTGCTGCGCGGCAACGAAGTCTGGGACAGCGAAACCCTGTATCGAAATATCGTCGCGCACGGCATCACGGTCATGGACTTGACCACCGCTTACTGGAACATGATTGCCAAGGAATTCGCCGCCGCCGGCCCGCGTGATTACGCCGCGCTGCGTCAGGTTCACAGCGGCGGTGAAGCAATGCCGCCGGAAGGTGTGCAGGCCTGGCGCGTGGCCGGGCTGGAGCACGTCAAGTTGCTCAACACCTACGGCCCGACTGAGGCCACCGTCACCGCAACCACGCTGGATTGCAGCGATTACGTGTTCGGTCGTCAGCCGTTGCCGCTGACCATGCCGATAGGTCAGCCATTGCCGGGACGTCATGCCTATCTGCTGGATGCTGACGCTCAGCCGACGCCGATTGGCGTGGTCGGTGAACTGCTGATTGGCGGTGAGTTGCTGGCGCGGGGTTACTTCCAGCGCGCGGATCTGACCGCTGAACGTTTTATCCCAGATCCATTTTCCACCACGGGTGCGCGTCTTTACCGCACTGGCGACCTTGCGCGTTACAACGCCAATGGCCAGATCGAATACGTTGGCCGCGTTGACCATCAAGTAAAAATCCGTGGTTTCCGTATCGAACTTGGCGAAGTCGAAGCGCGCCTGTTAGAACTCGATGCCGTCAAAGAAGCCGTGGTGCTGGCAGTGCAGGGTGGCAGCAGCCTGCAACTGGTGGCGTATGTGGTGCCGAAAGACACCGCTGTGGTTGCCTCTTCAACCGAAGCCCAAGGCGCTGCGCGCGAAGCGATCAAAGCGCAACTCAAGGACAGCCTGCCGGATTACATGGTGCCGACGCAGCTGTTGTTCCTCGGTGCATTGCCGCTGAGTCCCAACGGCAAACTCGATCGCAAAGCACTGCCGGCGCCGGACGCCAGCCAGATGCAGCAAGCGTTTGTCGCGCCGCGCAGTGCGCTGGAACAGAAAATCGCAGCCATCTGGCAGGACGTGCTCAAGCTCGAACAGGTCGGTCTGACCGACAACTTCTTCGAGCTGGGCGGTGACTCGATCATCTCGATTCAAGTGGTCAGTCGTTCGCGTCAGGCCGGGATTCATTTCAGCCCGCGCGACCTGTTCCAGCATCAGACCGTGCAAGGTCTGGCCAGCGTCGCCCAGCAAGGCAACGTCGCTGTAAGCATCGATCAAGGCCCGGTCAGCGGTGAGTTGCCGCTGCTGCCGATCCAGCAGACGTTCTTCGCCGAAGACATTCCTCAGCGTCACCACTGGAACCAGGCAGTGCTGCTGCGCAGTCATCAAGTTCTGAATACCGAGGCACTGTGGCAGGCGTTGAATGCCTTGCTGGTGCAGCACGATGCTTTGCGTTCACGCTTCGTCGAAAGCGCTGAGGGTTGGCGTGCAGAAGTGGCGCCGGTCGCGACGGATCCTGAGCTGTTGTGGACGGCTGACCGTGTCTGCGCTGATGATCTGCAGGGGCTGTACGCCAAGGCCCAGCAAAGCCTGAACCTGCAAAACGGCCCACTGTTGCGCGCGGTACTGGCGAACGTCGCCGATGGCAGTCAGCGTCTGTTGCTGGCCGTGCATCACCTGGCGGTGGACGGTGTTTCGTGGCGGATTTTGCTCGAAGATTTGCAACAGGCTTATCAGCAAGCAGTGCAAGGCACGAGCATCAAACTGCCGGCCAAGACCAGTTCGTACAAAGCCTGGGGCGAACATCTGCAAACCTATGCCGCGACTGACGCGGTGCAGGCCGAGCTGCGTTTCTGGCAGCAACAACTCGACGGCGCGGCGCTGGATCTGCCGTGCGACAACCCGCAGGGCAGCTTGCAAAGTCGCCACGCTCAGGTGCTGCACAGTCGCCTCGACAAAGCTTTCACCCAGCAACTGCTGCAACAGGCGCCGGCGGCTTATCGCACGCAGGTCAACGACCTGTTGCTGACGGCGCTGGCGCGGGTGATCTGCCGCTGGAGCGGACACGCCGACACACTGATTCAACTGGAAGGTCACGGTCGCGAAGACCTGTTCGACGACGTCGACCTGACCCGCACTGTCGGCTGGTTCACCAGCCTGTTCCCGGTGCGCCTGACCCCGGCCGATTCGCTGGCGGGCGCGATCAAGCAGATCAAGGAACAACTGCGCGCGATCCCCAGCAAGGGCATCGGTTTTGGCGTGCTGCGTTACCTCGGCGACGACGCGGCGCAAGCGTCGCTCAAAGCGCTGCCGCTGCCGCGCATCACCTTCAACTACCTCGGCCAGTTCGACGGCAGTTTCGATGCCGAAGAGGGCGCACTGTTCAGCCCGGCCGGTGAGCGCGCCGGGCAGGAGCAAAGTCTCGATGCGCCGCTGGACAACTGGCTGGGCGTCGAAGGCCAGGTTTACGACGGTGAACTCGACCTGCGCTGGACGTTCAGCCGCGAGCAGTTCAACGAGGCGACCATCGCCCGTCTGGCCGACGAATACACTGCTGAACTGCAAGCGCTGATCAGCCATTGCTGCCTGCCGGAAAGCATGGGCATCACGCCGTCGGACTTCCCGCTGGCGCACATCGCTCAGGCGCAACTGGATGCGATCGCAGTGCCAGCCGCCGGCATCGAAGACATTTATCCGCTGTCGCCGATGCAGCAGGGCATGCTGTTCCACACCTTGTATGAACAGGGCACCGGCACTTATATCAACCAGCTTTGCGTCGATGTCGACGGCCTCGACCCCGAGCGTTTTCGTGCGGCGTGGCAAGCGACCATGGACGCCCACGACATCCTGCGCAGCGGTTTTATCTGGCAGGGTGAATTGCAGGAGCAACTGCAGATCATCCATCGTCGTCTCGAGTTGCCGTACGCCTTGCTCGACTGGCGCGCGCGCCCTGACATCGCGCAGGCACTGAAGGATTTCACGGCTGCCGATCTGGCGCAGGGCTTCGATTTGACCGCGGCCGGCCTGCTGCGCGTAACGCTGATTCAAATCGCCGATCAGCGTCATCACCTGATCTTCACCAACCACCACATTCTCATGGACGGTTGGAGCAGCGCGCAGATGCTCGGCGAAGTGCTGCAGCGTTATACCGGCCAGCAACCGCCGCGTCCGCTAAGCCGTTACGCCGATTACATCCAGTGGCTGCAACGTCAGGACGGCGCCGTCAGCGAAGCGTTCTGGCTGGCGCAACTGGCCGACTTCCACGAACCGACCGTGCTCGCGCAAGCGGCGGCGGGTGGCGGTGAGGTGCGTGCCGAGCGCGGGCATGCGCTCAAGCATTACGCGCTCGAAGCAGCGCGTACGCAACGCCTGAACGAGTTTGCCCGGCAGCAGAAAGTCACCGCTAACACCTTGGTGCAAGCCGCGTGGTTGCTGCTGTTGCAGCGTTACACCGGCAGCGCTTGCGTGGCGTTCGGCACCACCGTCGCCGGGCGTCCGGCGGAACTGGTTGGCATCGAGCAGCAAGTCGGTTTGTTCATCAACACCTTGCCGGTGATCGCCGGTTCGCGTCCGGATCAAAGCGTAGCCGCATGGCTGGCGGCGGTGCAGGCGCAGAACCTCAGCCTGCGCGAGTTCGAACACACGCCGCTGGCGAACATTCAGCGTTGGGCCGGGCAGGGCGGCGAGTCGTTGTTCGACACGCTGCTGGTGTTCGAAAACTTCCCGATTTCCGAGGCGCTGCAACACGGCACTGCACAAGGCGTGGTGTTTGGTGAAGTGGCCAACCAGGATCAGACGCACTACCCGCTGACGTTGGGCGTGACGCTGGGTGAAACCCTCGCGTTGCACATGAGTTTTGATCAGGCGCATTTCAGTGTTGCGACTGTCGAGCGTCTCAGCGCGCAACTGCTGCACCTGCTGGATCAATTCGCCGAATCTGCCGAACGTCGTCTCGGTGAAATCGCCTTGGCAACGGCCGAAGAACACACCCGGCAGATCCTTGAAAACCAACCGCAGGCGTACCCGGTCGAACTCGCCGTGCATCAGCGCTATGCCCGATTGGCGGCGCAACAGCCGGATCGCACCGCAGTGATTTTCGACGGCAAGCATTTCAGCTACGGCGACATCGATGCCCGCGCCAACCGTCTCGCCCATGAACTGGTGGCGCATGGCGTTGGCGCCGAAGTGCGTGTCGGTGTCGCGCTGCCGCGCAGCGAAGGTTTGATTGTCGCGCTGCTGGCGGTGCTCAAGGCCGGCGGCGCTTACGTACCGCTGGACACCAGTTACCCACGCGAGCGGCTGGCGTATCTGATGGAGGATTCCGGTCTGGCGCTGTTGCTGACCGATTCGCGGGTGACGGCGCAATTGCCGATCGCTGACACCCTGACCGTGCTGGAACTCGATCACCTCGACCTCAGCGCGCACCCGGCGCAGGCACCGATCGTGGCGCTGGATCCGCACAACCTTGCGTACGTGATTTACACCTCGGGTTCCACCGGCAACCCGAAAGGCGTCAGCGTCAGCCACGGCCCGCTGGCCATGCACTGTCTGGCCATCGGTGAGCGCTACGAAATGCGCGACAGCGATTGCGAATTCCACTTCATGTCGTTCGCCTTCGACGGCGCCCACGAGCGCTGGCTGACCAGCCTGACCCACGGCGGCTCGCTGCTGATTCGCGACGACAGCCTGTGGACGCCGGAGCAGACCTACAACGCGATGATCGAGCACGGCGTGACCGTGGTCGCGTTCCCGCCGGTGTACTTGCAACAACTGGCCGAGCACGCCGAACGGGTCGGCAATCCGCCCAAGGTGCGTATCTACTGCTTCGGCGGCGATGCGGTACCGAGCGCCAGTTTCGAACGGGTCAAGCGGGCGCTGAATCCCGAGTACATCATCAACGGCTACGGCCCGACCGAAACCGTGGTCACGCCGCTGATCTGGAAGGCCGGTCGCGACGAACCGTGCGGCGCCGCGTACGCGCCAATCGGCAGCCGCATCGGTGATCGCAGCGCCTACGTGCTGGACGCCGATCTGAATCTGTTGCCGCAAGGCATGGCCGGTGAGTTGTATCTGGGCGGCAGCGGTGTGGCGCGGGGTTACCTGAACCGCCCGGCGATGACCGCCGAGCGTTTTGTCGCTGACCCGTTCAGCCGCAGCGGCGGCGTGCTGTATCGCACCGGCGACTTGGTGCGCCAGCGCGCTGACGGCACGTTCGACTATCTGGAACGTATCGACAATCAGGTGAAAATCCGTGGCTTCCGCATCGAACTCGGCGAGATCGAAGCCAGTCTGCAAGCCCTTGATGGCGTGCGCGAAGCGGTGGTCGTGGCGCAGGAAAGCGCCGGCAGCAAACGCCTGGTCGCCTACGTGGTCAGCGATTCGCCGCGCGAAGATTTTGCCGAGCAACTGCGTGAACAACTCAAGGCCACGCTGCCGGCGCACATGGTTCCAGCCTACGTTTTGCGTCTGAAGCGCATGCCGCTGACCCCGAACGGCAAGCTCGATCGCAAGAACCTGCCGAAGCCGGATGTCAGCCAATTGCAGCAAGTCTATGTCGCGCCGCAAAGCGCGCTGGAGCAGCAACTGGCGACCATCTGGCAGGACGTGTTGAAGCTGGAACGCGTCGGCCTCAGCGATAACTTCTTCGAGCTGGGCGGCGATTCGATCATCTCCATTCAAGTGGTCAGCCGTGCGCGTCAGGCCGGATTGCGCTTTACCCCGAAGGATCTGTTCCAGCATCAGACCATTCAGGCGCTGGCCGCCGTGGTGCAAACCGGCGAGCCGCTGCAACTGATCGATCAACAACCGGTGACCGGTGCAACGGCGCTGCTGCCGATTCATCAATGGTTCTTCGCCCACCCGATTCCTGATCGTCATCACTGGAACCAGTCGGTGATGCTCAAACCGACCCAGGCACTCGACGCACAAGTGCTCGAACAAGCACTGGACGCACTGGTAGCGCATCACGACAGTCTGCGTCTGGACTTTGCCGAACAGGCGCAAGGCTGGTCGGCGCAGTACCGCGATGTCGCGACGCAAGCGGGCGAAACCGTGCTGTGGCAAGTCGAGGTCGCCGATCTGGCGGCGCTCGAAGCGCTGGGCAATCAGGCTCAGCGCAGCCTGCAATTGAGTGACGGTTCGCTGATTCGCGCGGTGCTGGCGAACCTCGCTGATGGCACTCATCGCTTGTTATTGGTGGTTCACCATTTGGTGGTCGATGGCGTGTCATGGCGGATTCTGTTCGAAGATCTGCAGAGCGCTTATCGGCAGATTCTGGCGGGTGCGACTGTGCAACTGCCGGCCAAAACCAGTGCGGTCAAAGCCTGGGCCGAGGCGCTGCAAGACTACGCCGCGAGTGCGCCGCTGCAGGCCGAACTGGGTTTCTGGCAACAACAACTGCAAGGCGTTTCGACTGAGTTGCCTTGCGACAACCCGCACGCCGGTCAGCAACACAATCAGGCGCAATCGATCCGCACGCAACTGGACAAAGCCCTGACCCGTCAGCTGTTGCAGGAAGCCCCGGCGGCCTACCGCACGCAAGTCAATGACCTGCTGCTGACCGCGCTGGCGCGGGTGATGGTGCGCTGGACCGGCGACGACAGTGTGCTGGTGCAACTGGAAGGTCATGGTCGCGAAGACCTGTTCGACAACGTCGATCTGACCCGCACCGTTGGCTGGTTCACCAGCGTGTTCCCGGCGAGATTGGCGCCGGTCGCCGACCTCGGCGCTTCGCTGAAGCAGATCAAGGAGCAACTGCGTGCGATCCCCAACAAAGGCATCGGTTTCGGTGCCCTCGCGCACCTTGGCGACGCCGCTGCACAGCAAGCGCTACAAGCCTTGCCGAAACCGCGCCTGACCTTCAACTACCTCGGCCAGTTCGACGGCAGCTTCGATGCCGGCGACGACGCCTTGTTCGTGCCGACCAGCGAATCCGGCGGCGAAGAAGTCAACATGGCCGGCCCGCTGGGCAGCCCGTTGGCGCTGGACGGCAAAGTCTTCGGCGGTGAGCTGGATCTGAGCTGGACGTTCAGCAGCGAGATGTTCAACCCGGCGACGATCCAGCGTCTGGCCGACGATTACCTGCAAGAGCTCACTGCACTGATCGCGCATTGCTGCGACAGCGCCAATCGTGGCGTGACCCCTTCGGACTTCCCGCTGGCGACGCTGACGCAGGCGCAACTCGACGTGTTGGTGCATCAGCCGCAGTCCGTCGATGACATCTACCCGCTGTCGCCGATGCAGCAGGGCATGCTGTTCCACACCTTGCTCGAACAGGGCGGTGGCGACTACATCAACCAGATGCGTCTGGACGTCGACGGCGTTGATCCGCAGCGTTTCCGCGCGGCGTGGCAAGCGGTGGTCGATGCGCACGACATTCTGCGCACCGGGTTCTTCTGGCAGGGCGATCTGGATCAACCCGTTCAAGTTGTGCAGCGTCATCTCGACGTACCGTTCCGCGTGCTCGACTGGAGCGCTCAGACTGATCTGGACGCGGCACTGCAAACCCTTGCCGATGACGAGCGCGCACAAGGCTTGGATTTGAGCGCTGCACCGCTGATGCGCCTGGTCTTGGTGCGCATTGCTGCCGATCGTCATCACTTGATCTACACCAACCACCACATCCTGATGGACGGCTGGAGCAGCGCGCAGTTGCTCGGCGAGGTGTTGCAGCATTACAGCGGTGAAACGGTGGCGCGGCCGAGTGGGCGTTATCGCGATTACATTGGTTGGTTGCAGCGTCAGGACGCCGGTGCCGCGCAAGCCTTCTGGCTCGAGCAATTGCGTGAACTGGATGAGCCGGTGCGTCTGGCGCAGGTGTTTGCGGCGCCGACGCAAAACGTCGAGCCTCACGCTTATGCGCAGCATCGGGTGCAGCTGGATTCGGAACAGACTCAGCGTTTGAGCGACTTTGCCCGCGATGCGAAAGTGACGGTCAACACGCTGGTGCAAGCGGCCTGGCTGCTGCTGTTGCAGCGTTACAGCGGCAAATCCTGCGTGGCGTTCGGCGCGACGGTGTCGGGGCGTCCGGCGGATCTGCTCGGTGTAGAACAGCAGATCGGGCTGTTCATCAACACCTTGCCGGTCATTGCCAGCCCGCGTCCGGAGCAGCGTCTCGGCGACTGGTTGCACGGCGTGCAGGCGCAGAATCTGGCGCTACGCGAGTTCGAACACACTGCGTTGTTCGACATTCAGCGCTGGGCGGGATTGGGCGGTGAGGCGCTGTTCGACACTATTCTGGTGTTCGAGAACTACCCGATTTCCGAGGCGCTGGAACAGAGCTCGCCGCAAGGCCTGCGTTTCGGTGCCGTGGATAATCTGGAACAAACCAACTATCCGCTGACGCTGTCGGTCAGTCTCGCTGCCGAACTGGCGGTGCAATTCAGCTATCAGTGCGCACAGTTCGCTCCTGCTTCGGTCGAGCAAATGGGCCTGCACCTGCAACGCTTGATGCTGCAAATGATCGACGGCAGCGAACGTGCACTGGGTGAATTGAATCTGCTCGACGCCGCCGAAACCGATCAGCAACTGTTGGCGTGGAATGCCAGCGCAGCGCCTTGGCCCGAGTCGCGTTGCATCCACCGGTTGATCGAAACGCGCGCCAGCCAGACGCCTGACGCGACAGCGCTGGTGTTCGGTGAGCAATGTCTGACTTACGCCGAGCTGAATGCGCAGGCCAACCGTCTGGCCCATCGCCTGATTGCCCAAGGGGTTGGCCCGGATCGTCTGGTCGGCATCGCTTTGGAGCGCGGCGTGGAGATGATCGTCGGCTTGCTGGCGATCCTCAAGGCCGGTGGCGCTTACGTGCCGCTGGATCCGCAGTACCCGAGCGATCGTTTGGCGCACATGATCGAAGACAGCGGTTTGCAGTTGTTGCTGACTCAAGCGTCGTTGCTGCAAGTGCTGCCAATTCCGGCCGGTGTGCAGACGCTGGTGCCGGGCTCCCTCGAAGAGCCGATCAGCGCTGCACAGGCGGCCAATCCGCAGGTGGCGGTCGACGGCGATAACCTCAGCTATGCGATCTACACCTCGGGTTCCACCGGCAAGCCAAAAGGCGTGATGGTGCGCCACGCGGCACTGGTCAATTTTGTCGCGAGCATGGCCCGTGAGCCGGGGCTTGTGGCGACTGACCGCGTGCTGTCGCTGACCACCTTCTCCTTCGATATCTTCGGGCTCGAGTTGTACGGCGCGCTGTTCAGCGGGGCTTGCGTGGTGCTGGTGGACAAGCAGAGTGCGCACGACCCGCAGGCGCTGCTGCAGATCATCGATCAACAGCAGGTCAGCGTGGTTCAGGCGACGCCGTCGACCTGGCGGATGTTGCTTGATCATCCACAGGCTGCACGGCTCGCGGGGCGTAAATGCCTGTGTGGCGGTGAAGCGCTGGCCGAGGATCTGGCCGCGCGTCTGCTGAAGGTCGCCGGCCAAGTCTGGAACCTTTACGGGCCGACGGAAACGACGATCTGGTCAGCGGCTTATCAACTGACGGCCGAGCAGCGCCAGCCTTACCTTGGTGGGCCGATTGCCAACACCACGCTGCACATTCTCGGCGAACACTTTGCGCCAAACCCGGCCGGTGTGATCGGTGAATTGCTGATCGGTGGCGATGGTCTTGCGCGGGGTTATCACGAGCGGCCGGCGCTGACCGCCGAGCGCTTCCTGCCCGACCCGTTCGGCATCGGTGCGCGGCTGTATCGCACCGGTGACCTGGCGCGTTATCGCGCTGACGGGGTGATCGAGTACCTCGGGCGCGTTGACCATCAGGTGAAAATTCGTGGCTTCCGCATCGAGCTGGGTGAAATCGAAGCCTGCCTGTTGGCGCAGCCGTCGATTCGCGAAGCTGCGGTGGTGGCGCAGGAAGGGCCGGGTGGCTTGCAACTGGTGGCCTACCTGATTGCGGCGAAGCCAGAGGACGCCGAGCCCGCAGCCCTGCGCGACGCGTTGAAATCGGCGCTGGCTCCGTTACTGCCCGACTACATGATGCCGGCGCACTGGATGCTGCTGGAACGTTTCCCGCTGACCCCCAACGGCAAGCTCGACCGCAAGGCGCTGCCGCTGCCGGACGCCAACCAACTGCTGCGCGCCTACGTGGCGCCGGATGGGGCGCTGGAACACAGCGTGGCCGCCATCTGGCAAGACGTGCTCAAACTCGACCGGGTAGGGCGCGACGACAACTTCTTTGAACTGGGTGGACATTCACTGTTGGCGACTCAGGCCACCGCGCGCCTGCAACTGGAGCAAGGGGCGGCGGTGCCGCTGGACCTGCTGTTCCGCACCGCATCGCTGCGCGAGTACGCCGAGCAACTGGCTGTTCACCTGACCCCTCACTCCAGCGAAGACCTGAGTGAGATGCATGATTTCCTGGCAGACCTGGAGACCCTTTGAAAATGACTCAGCTCGATAACCTGTCTCTGGTTCAGCGATTCATCCGTTTGCCGCTCGCCCAACGGCAAGCGTTTCTGCAAAAAATGCAGAGCAAGAACATGAGCTTTGCGGCGTTGCCGATTCCACCGGTGCGCGATGAGTTCGAGACGATTGGCTTGTCGTTCGCGCAGGAGCGTCAGTGGTTCCTCTGGCAACTCGACCCGCACAGCGCCGCTTACCACGTGCCGACGGCATTGCGTTTGCGTGGTGCTCTTGATCTGTCGGCGTTGCAGCGCAGTTTCGATGCCTTGCTCGAACGCCATGAAGTGCTGCGCACGGTGTTTGTCGATGGCGCGGACGGCCCGATTCAGGTAGTCCAGCCGCGACTTAACCTGCCGCTGACTCCGCAGGTGCTGGACACGCCGCCCGACGATGCAGGCCTCAAGGCGTTGATCGACGCTGAAATCGCCACGCTGTTCGAGCTGCAACAAGGCCCGTTGCTGCGGGTCAAACTGCTGCAAATCGCGCCGGATGATCATGTGCTGGTGCTGACCCAACATCACATTATTTGCGATGGTGCTTCGGCGCAGATCATGGTCGATGATCTGGTCAAACTCTACGCCGCGCACAGCAGTGGCCAGCCAGCCAACCTCGCGGCTTTGCCGATCCAATACGCCGATTACGCGATCTGGCAGCGCAAGTGGATGGAGGCCGGTGAGCTGGAGCGGCAACTGGCGTACTGGGCCGAACGTCTGGGCGATGGCGGCGAAGTTCTGCCATTGCCCACGGATCATCCGCGTCCGGCGGTGCAAAGTCATCGCGGCGCGCGTCTGGATCTGAGCATTGGCAGCGAGCTGAGCGAACGTCTGAAACAGTTGGCCCAGGGTGAAGGCATGACGTTGTTCATGGTCTTGCTGGCGTCGTTCCAGGCCTTGCTGCATCGCTACAGCGGTCTGGCGGATATCCGCGTCGGCGTGCCGGTGGCCAACCGTAATCGGGTCGAAACCGAAGGGCTGATCGGCTTCTTCGTCAACACCCAGGTGCTGGACGCTCAGGTGCAGGGCAACATGCCCTTCAAGGCATTGCTGGCGCAGGTCAAACAGGCGTCGTTGGGCGCGCAGGCGCATCAGGATCTGCCGTTCGAGCAACTGGTGCATGCCCTCGCACCGGATCGACAGTCGAGCCACAACCCGCTGTTCCAGGTGATGTTCAACCACCAGGGCGGCACGGCGGCGCAGGCGTTGCAACTGCCGGGGCTGCAAGTCGAAAGCCTCGACTGGAGTTCGCACACCGCGCAGTTTGATTTGACCCTCGATACACATGAGGCTGACGGCGCACTGGCAGCCACCCTGAGTTACGCCACCGACCTGTTCGACGCCGCCACGGTGCAGCGCATGGCCGGGCATTGGCTGAACCTGCTGCACGGCATCGTCGCCGACCCGCAGCAACGTATCGGCGAACTGCCGTTGCTGGACGCCAGCGAACAGCAACAGAACATCGCCGAGTGGAACCCGAATCCACGCAGCTTCCCGAGCGAAGCCTGCGCGCACCAACTGATTGCCGAGCAGGCGCGTCTGCGTCCCGATGCAATCGCCGTGCGTTTCAACGAGCAGACCCTGAGCTACGGCGAACTCAACCGTCAGGCCAACCGCCGTGCTCATCAGTTGATCGCCCTCGGTGTCGGCCCTGACGTGCTGGTCGGTCTGGCCGCCGAGCGTGGTCTGGAAATGATCGTCGGCCTGCTGGCGATCCTCAAGGCTGGCGGTGCGTACGTGCCGCTCGACCCGACCTATCCGCAGGATCGTCTGGCCTACATGATCGAGGACAGCGGCATTCAGTTGCTGCTGAGCCAGGCTGCGCTGGCCGGTCAATTGCCAGTTCCGGACGGCGTGCAGACCTTGTTGCTGGACAGCGATGTCAGCGCATTTGCCGACGCCGATCCGCAAGTGATGATGGCGTCATCGAACCTCGCTTACGTGATTTACACCTCCGGTTCGACCGGCAAACCCAAAGGCACGTTGCTGCCGCACCAGAATATTTTGCGTCTGTTCGAAGCCACCGAACCGTGGTTCGGTTTCGCCCCGACAGACGTCTGGAGCCTGTTCCATTCCTACGCCTTCGACTTCTCGGTGTGGGAGATTTTCGGTGCATTGCTGCACGGCGGCGAACTACTTGTGGTGCCGTACGATGTCAGCCGTTCGCCGCAGGACTTCCATGCGCTGCTGTGCGACGCCGGGGTCACCGTGCTCAACCAGACGCCGTCGGCGTTCAAGCAATTGATGCACGTGGCTTGCGCCGATTCGCGGGCGAATGCTTTGCGTTACGTGGTGTTTGGCGGCGAAGCGCTGGACGTGAAATCCCTGCGTCCGTGGTTCGAACGCTTCGGCGATTCGGCCCCGCAACTGATCAACATGTACGGCATCACCGAAACCACCGTGCACGTGACGTATCGTCCGTTGTCGATTGCGGATCTTGAGCAGGACGCCAACAGCCCGATCGGCGAGCCAATCGCCGACCTGTCGTGGTACGTGCTCGACGGCGAACTGAACCCGGTGGCCAAGGGCTGCATCGGTGAGCTGTACGTTGGCCGTGCCGGTCTGGCGCGCGGTTATCTGAATCGCGGCGACCTCACTGCACTGCGCTTTATCCCCGATCCATTCGGCGAGAGCGGGGCGCGTCTGTACCGCACCGGCGACCTTGCGCAATACCGCAGCGACGGCGTGATCGAGTACGTCGGACGTATCGACCATCAGGTGAAAATCCGCGGTTTCCGCATCGAGCTCGGCGAAATCGAAGCACGCCTGAATGCCCTCGATGCCGTGCGCGAAGCGGTGGTGTTGGCGCAGGACGGGCCGAGCGGACAGCAACTGGTCGGCTACGTGATTGCCGCGCACAGCGTCGACAACGAAGCCGATTTACGCGAGCAACTGAAAGCTCAACTCAAGGCCGATCTGCCGGATTACATGGTGCCGACGCACCTTCTGTTCCTCGAACAATGGCCGCTCACCGCCAACGGCAAGCTCGACCGCAAAGCGCTGCCGCAAGCGGACGCCAGTCAAGTTCAGCTGGATTACGTCGCGCCGCAAAGCGAGCTGGAACAACAGATCGCCGCGATCTGGCAGGACGTACTGAAACTTGAGCGTGTCGGCCTGACCGACAACTTCTTCGAACTCGGCGGCCATTCACTGTTGGCCACGCAAATGGTTTCGCGCATCCGCCAGAGCCTTGGCCTCAACCTGCAACTGCGCCAGTTGTTCGAAAACGCCAGCCTCAAAGCCTGCGTTGCCGCGCTGGAACAAACTCAAGTGGCCAAGCCTGCGAGCATCCCTCGGGCGCCGCGTGATCAAGTACAACTGCCATTGTCGTTCGCTCAGCAACGTCAATGGTTCCTCTGGCAAATGGAGCCGGCGAGCGCGGCGTATCACATTCCGGCGGCGCTGCGTATTCACGGCGCGCTGGATCTGAACGCGCTGCAACGCAGTTTTGCCGAGCTGATCCAGCGCCACGAAAGCCTGCGCACGACCTTCGTGCAGGTCGATGAACAAGCGTTCCAGGTGATTCATGCCGAACAGGCACCGATCCTGCTGCCGGAGATTCTTGACTGCACTTCGGGCAATGCTGCCGAGCAGACTCAGGCCTATGTGCAGCGCCAGATCAGCCAGCCGTTCGACCTGCAAAACGGTCCGCTGCTACGCGTCGGTTTGTTGCAAGTGGCGCGCGAAGAACATGTGCTGGTGTTGACCCAGCATCACATCGTCTCCGATGGCTGGTCGATGCAACTGCTGGTGCAGGAATTGATTCAGCGCTACGCCGCGTATAGCCAGGGGCACTCGGTCGAGTTGGCCGAGCTGCCGATTCAGTACGCCGATTATGCGGTCTGGCAGCGCCAATTGATGGCGGCCGGCGAGCGTGAGCGCCAGCTCGATTACTGGACTGGCGTACTCGGCGGTGAGCAGCCTTTGCTGGAACTGCCGACTGATCGTCCGCGTCCGGCGCGGCAGAGTTTTGCCGGCGCACGTCTGGCCATCGACCTGCCGCCGCTGCTCAGCCAGCAACTGCGGCAACTGGCCCAGCGCGAGGGCAGCACGCTGTTCATGCTATTGCTAGCCTCGTTCCAGAGCCTTTTGCATCGCTACAGCAATCAGTCGGACATTCGCGTCGGCGTGCCGATTGCCAACCGCAACCGGGTCGAGACTGAAGGCCTGATTGGCTTCTTCGTCAACACTCAAGTACTCAAGGCCGAGGTCGATCCGCAGCAGCGTTTCAGTGCTCTGCTGGCGCAGGTCAAACACGCCGCCATCGGTGCCGAGGCGCATCAGGATCTGCCGTTCGAACAATTGGTCGAGGCGCTGCGCCCGGAACGCAATCTGAGTCACAGCCCACTGTTTCAGGTGTTGTACAACCATCAGAGTGCCGGGCGTCAGGCCCTGCCGGCGTTGCCGGGGCTGGTCATCGACGCGCAGGATTGGCACAGCCAGACCGCGCAGTTCGACCTGACCCTCGACACTCTTGAGGCAGATGGCCAACTCAGCGCCGCACTGACCTACGCCACCGACCTGTTCGACGCCGCGACGGTGCAGCGCATGGCCGGGCATTGGCTGAACCTGCTGCACGGCATCGTCGCCGACCCGCAGCAACGTATCGGCGAACTGCCGTTGCTGGACGCCAGCGAACAGCAACAGAACATCGCCGAGTGGAACCCGAACCCGCGTAGTTTCCCGAGCGAAGCCTGCGCGCACCAACTGATTGCCGAACAGGCGCGTCTGCGTCCCGATGCAATCGCCGTGCGCTTCAACGAGCAAACCCTGAGCTACGGCGAACTCAATCGTCAGGCCAACCGCCGTGCTCATCAGTTGATCGCCCTCGGTGTCGGCCCGGACGTGCTGGTCGGTCTGGCTGCCGAGCGTGGTGTGGAAATGATCGTCGGCCTGCTGGCGATCCTCAAGGCTGGCGGCGCGTACGTGCCGCTCGACCCGACTTATCCGCAGGATCGTCTGGCTTACATGATCGAGGACAGCGGCATTCAACTGCTGCTGAGCCAGGCTGCGCTGGCCGGTCAACTGCCGGTGCCGGACGGCGTGCAGACCTTGTTGCTGGACAGCGATGTCAGCGCATTTGCCGACGCCGATCCGCAAGTGATGATGGCGTCGTCGAACCTCGCTTACGTGATTTACACCTCCGGTTCGACCGGCAAACCCAAAGGCACGTTGCTGCCGCACCAGAATATTTTGCGTTTGTTCGAAGCCACCGAGCCGTGGTTCGGTTTCGGCCCGAAAGACGTCTGGAGCCTGTTCCATTCCTATGCATTCGACTTCTCGGTGTGGGAGATTTTTGGCGCGTTGCTGCACGGCGGCGAACTACTTGTGGTGCCGTACGATGTCAGCCGTTCGCCGCAGGAATTCCATGAATTGCTCTGCGACGCTGGCGTCACCGTGCTCAACCAGACGCCGTCGGCGTTCAAGCAATTGATGCACGTGGCTTGCGCTGATGCTCGGGCGAATGCCTTGCGTTACGTGGTGTTTGGCGGCGAAGCGCTGGACGTGAAATCCCTGCGTCCGTGGTTCGAGCGCTTCGGCGATGCTGCCCCGCAACTGATTAACATGTACGGCATCACCGAAACCACCGTGCACGTGACGTATCGTCCATTGTCGGTGGCGGATCTTGAGCAGGACGCCAACAGCCCGATCGGCGAGCCAATCGCCGACCTGTCGTGGTACGTGCTCGACGGCGAACTGAACCCGGTGGCCAAGGGCTGCATCGGTGAGCTGTACGTTGGCCGTGCCGGTCTGGCGCGCGGTTATCTGAACCGTGGTGACCTCACCGCACTGCGCTTTATCCCCGATCCATTCGGCGAGAGCGGGGCGCGCCTGTACCGCACCGGCGACCTCGCGCAATACCGCAGCGACGGCGTGATCGAGTACGTCGGACGTATCGACCATCAGGTGAAAATCCGTGGTTTCCGTATCGAGCTCGGCGAAATCGAAGCACGCCTGAATGCCCTCGATGCCGTGCGCGAAGCGGTGGTGTTGGCGCAAGACGGGCCGAGCGGTCAGCAACTGGTCGGCTATGTGATTGCCGCGCACAACGTCGATAACGAAGCCGATTTACGCGAACAACTGAAAGCTCAACTCAAGGCCGATCTGCCGGATTACATGGTGCCGACGCACCTTCTGTTCCTCGAACAATGGCCGCTGACCGCCAACGGCAAACTCGACCGCAAAGCGCTGCCGCCAGCGGACGCCAGTCAAGTTCAGCTGGATTACGTGGCGCCGCAAAGCGAGCTGGAGCAACAGATCGCGGCGATCTGGCAGGACGTACTGAAACTTGAGCGTGTCGGCCTCAGCGATAACTTCTTCGAACTCGGCGGCGACTCGATCATCTCCATTCAGGTGGTCAGTCGTGCACGCGCGGCGGGCATTCGTTTCTCGCCGAAAGATCTGTTCCAGCATCAGACCGTACAGGCGCTGGCTTCGGTGGCACAGACCGGCACTGACCAGCAAGCAATCGATCAGGCCCCGGTTCAGGGCGCCGCGCTGCTGTTGCCGATCCAGCAAGCGTTCTTCGCCGAGGCGATTCCCGAGCGTCACCACTACAACCAGTCGGTATTGCTGAAACCGGCCAGCGCGTTGCAAGCCGAGCTTGTCGAACAAGCCTTGCAGGCCCTGGTGCAGCATCACGATGCCTTGCGTCTGTCGTTCAGCGAAAGCGCTGAAGGCTGGCGCGCCGAGTACCGTCAAGCGGCGTCGGAAAACCTGCTGTGGGTGCGCGAAGTCGCCGATGCAGCGGCGCTGGAAACCCTGGCCAATCAGGCCCAGCGCAGTCTGGATCTGCAAGCCGGGCCGTTGCTGCGCGGGGTGTTGGCGAACCTCGCCGATGGTACTCAACGGCTGTTGTTGGTGATCCATCACTTGGCGGTGGATGGTGTGTCGTGGCGGATTCTGTTCGACGATCTGCAAACCGCTTACAACCAATTGCACGCCGGGCAGGCCGTGCAACTGCCGGCCAAGACCAGTTCGGTCAAAGCCTTTGCCGAACAGTTGCAGGGCCACGCCCGCAGCGCTGAACTGCAAGAACAATTGGCCTACTGGCAGGCGCAGTTGAGTGACGTGCACGGCGACTTGCCGTGCCTCGATCCAGAGGCGAGCGCGCTCAATAGTCAGGCTGTCACCGTCGATACGCGACTGGACAAGCAACTGACCCGACAACTGCTGCAAGAAGCCCCGGCGGCGTATCGCACGCAGGTCAACGACCTGTTGCTGACCGCGCTGGCGCGGGTGATTTGCCGCTGGAGCGGGCACGCCAGCACCTTGATCGAGCTGGAAGGCCATGGCCGCGAAGAATTGTTCACCAACATCGACCTGACCCGCACCGTCGGTTGGTTCACCAGTATGTTCCCGGTGAAATTGACCCCGGCGGCTGACCTCGCCGATTCGATCAAGTCGATCAAGCAGGGCTTGCGCGCGATTCCCGATAAAGGCGTCGGTTTCGGTGCGTTGCGTTTTCTCGGTGACGACGCCACTCGTGCAGCGTTGCAGGCGCTGCCGCAACCGCGCATCACCTTTAACTACCTGGGACAGTTTGACGGCAGTTTCGATGAAGCGCAGGGCGCGTTGTTCAGCCCGGCCAGCGAAGGCGCCGGCGACGAGCAGAGCCCACTAACCACACTCGGCAACTGGCTGACCCTCAATGGTCAGGTGTTCGACGGTGCGTTGAATCTGGGCTGGACGTTCAGTCGTCAGCAGTTCGATCCGGCGCTGATCCAGCAACTGGCCGATGACTATGCCGCTGAACTGGCGCTGTTGATCGCGCATTGCTGCGAGCCGAGCAATCAGGGCATGACGCCGTCGGACTTCCCGTTGGCCGACTTCACTCAGGCGCAGCTTGATGGTCTGGCACTGCCGGCGCGTGCGGTGGATGACATCTATCCGTTGGCGCCGATGCAGCAGGGCATGTTGTTCCACAGCCTCTATGAAAATGGCAGCGGGCATTACATCAACCAGATGTGCCTGGACATCGAAGGCCTCGATCCACAACGCTTCGAAAATGCCTGGCAGGCCGCCGTCGATGCCCACGATATTCTGCGCAGCAGTTTTATCTGGCAGGGCAGCGAGCGCCCGCTGCAAGTGGTGCACAAACAGGTGCGCGTGCCCTTCACGTCGCTGGACTGGAGCGCTCGCGCCGATGTCACGTCAGCACTCGCTGAACTGGCTTCGGCAGAGCTGGCGCAGGGCTTTGATCTGGCCTGCGCACCGTTGTTGCGTCTGGTGCTGGTGCAGACCGGCGCGCAGCGTTATCACCTGATCTACACCCATCACCACATCCTGATGGATGGCTGGAGCAATTCGCAGTTGCTCGGCGAAGTACTGCAGCGTTATGACGGCCAGATCTTGCCGCGTCAGGCCGGGCGCTACCGCGACTACATCAGTTGGCTGCAAGGGCGCGATGCCAAGGTCAGTGAAGCGTTCTGGCTGGAGCAACTGCGCTCGTTCGAGGCGCCGACCCGTCTCGCCGAAACCCGTTTCGGTGTTGACGAAGCGGCGTTCGCCAGCAGCCACGCCAGTCACTACCACTGGTTGGACAAGGCGCAGACTCAAGCCCTGAGCGAATTCGCGCGTACGCAGAAAGTCACCCTCAACACCGTCATCCAGGCCGCCTGGCTGATGCTGCTGCAGCACTACACCGGGCATGCCACCGTGGCTTTCGGTGCGACCGTGTCCGGACGGCCGACCGAGCTCAAAGGCATCGAGCAGCAGATCGGCCTGTTCATCAACACCTTGCCGGTCATCGCCAGCCCTCGGCCGGAGCAAACGGTGTCGGCCTTGTTGCAACAGGTGCAGGCGCAAAACGTCGTCCTGCGCGAGCACGAACACACGCCGCTGTTCGAGATCCAGCGCTGGGCCGGGCAGGGCGGCGAGGGCTTGTTCGACACCTTGCTGGTGTTCGAAAACTACCCGCTGTCGGACGCGCTGCAAGCGCAGGCACCGTCAGGGCTGAGCTTCGGCACCGTGGACAATCAGGAACAGACTAATTTCCCGTTGACCCTGGCCGTTAATCACAATGACACCCTGAGTCTGCACTTTACTTATGCCCACGCTGCTTTCCCTACACACACCGTCGAGCGCCTGGCTGAGCAGGTGGCACACGTGCTCGCGCAGATGGTGAGCACGCCGGCCGGCCGCAGCCTTGGCGAGATCGACTTGCTAGGCGATGTCACGCGCACGCTGTTGTTGCGCGACTGGAACGCCACGACTGTCGCAACGGCCGAGCACCATCAGGTGCAGCAATGCATCGAAGCGCAGGCACGGCTGACGCCGGACGCCGTGGCGCTGGTGACCGAGCAGACCACGCTGACGTATGCGCAACTCAATGCCCAGGCCAACCGTTTGGCCCATGCCTTGATCGAGCGCGGCGTCGGCCCCGACGTATTGGTCGGTCTGGCGATGTCGCGTGGCGTGCAAATGGTGGTCGGCTTGCTGGCGATTCTCAAGGCTGGCGGCGCCTATGTGCCGCTGGATCCGGCGTATCCGCAGGATCGTCTGACCTACATGATCGAGGACAGCGGCATTGTCCTGCTGCTGACTGAAACCAGCCTGCAACCACGTTTTACCGATGTCGCAGTGACCACGCTGTTGCTCGATCAGCCGGCGCATTGGCTGGATGCTTACAGCGAGCGCGATCCGCAGGTGCTGATCGATGAGCACAACCTCGCCTACGTGATCTACACCTCCGGCTCCACCGGCCAGCCGAAGGGCGTGACCCTGCGCCATGGCGGCCTGAGCAACCACATGCAGTGGATGCAGGAATGCCTGCAACTGACGCCTGCGGATCGCGTCCTGCAAAAAACCGCGATCAGCTTCGATGCGTCGGTCTGGGAATTCTGGCTGCCGCTGATGAACGGCGCGCAACTGGTGCTGGCCTCGGCGCAATTCAATCTCGACCTGACCACGCTGTGGGCCGACGTCGCGCGACTGCGCATCAGCGTGCTGCAAATGGCGCCGTCGCTGTTGCAGGCGCTGTTGCCGCTGGCGAGCCGTGAACAACTGACCTCGTTGCGGCTGTTGCTGTGCGGTGGCGAGGCGCTCAGTGCGCACCTTTCACGTGAAGTGATGGCGCTGTTCGACGGTGAGTTGCGCAATCTCTACGGCCCGACCGAAGCGACCATCGACACCAGCAGCCACACGGTGCCGCGCACGGTCGCAGACGACGCGCGAATCATGCCGATCGGGCGCCCGATCAACAACGTGCGCACCTACGTGCTGGACGCGGCGCTGCAACCTTGCGCCATCGGTGCGACGGGTGAGTTGTACATCGCCGGTGATTCTCTGGCCCGTGGTTATCACCAGCGCGGCGCACTGACTGCCGAACGCTTTATTCCTGATCCGTTCGCCGGTTTTGGCGGTCGTCTGTACCGCACCGGCGACCTGGCGCGCTATGCCAAAGATGGCGTGATCGAGTACCTCGGCCGCATCGACCATCAAGTGAAGATTCGCGGCCTGCGCATCGAACTCGGTGAAATCGAAGCGCGCTTGCAAGCGCTGCCTGAAGTGCGTGATGCGGTAGTGCTGGCGCGGGAAGAGCTGAGCGGGCCGAACCTGGTCGCGTATCTGGTCAGCCACGACAACAACCTCGACGCGGCACCTCTGGCCGAACAACTCAAAGCGCAATTGGCCCGGCAGGTGCCGGATTTCATGGTGCCGACCCACCTGATCTTCCTTGACCAATTGCCGCTGACGCCTAACGGCAAACTCGATCGCAAGGCCTTGCCGGCACCGGACACCCGCGCGCATCAGTCGGTTTATCTGGCGCCGCAGAGCGAGCTGGAATGCAAGGTCGCGGTGATCTGGCAGGACGTACTGAAAATCGACCAGGTCGGGCTGGCTGACGACTTCTTTGAACTCGGCGGGCACTCACTCCTGGTGGTCAATGTGGTCTCGCGCCTGCAACTCGAACTGGGCCTGAAGCTGACGCCCCAACTGATATTCCAATTCCCGGTGCTGGGTGCGTTTGTCGCGCAACTCGAGCAGTCCGGCGAGCAAATGAGCACGTCGAAATTGAGCAAGCTTGAAGCGCTGCTTGATGAATTTGAGGAGGTTTGATGGACACCGCTGTCGCACAACGTATTGCCAGGCGCTTCATAACGCTGCCGCTGGAAAAACGTCGCCTGTACTTGCAGAAAATGCTCGAAGAGGACGTTTCCCCGGCGAACCTGCCGATTCCGCCTGTCAGTGCCGAGTTCGACACCTTGTCGTTGTCTTTCGCCCAGGAACGCCAATGGTTCCTGTGGCAGCTGGATCCCGAAAGCGCGGCGTACCACATGCCCACGGCCCTGCGTTTGCGCGGGCCGCTGGACGTGGCTGCACTGGAGAAAAGTTTCCATGCGCTGGTGGCGCGCCACGACAGTCTGCGCACCACTTTCGTGCTCAATGGCGAGCACGCCGTGCAGCAAGTCCACGCCGTTTCGCCAGTGCAGCTGCAAGCGCAAGTGCTGGCGCAGAGGCCGGACGACACGCAACTGCGCCACTTGATCGAAGAAGAAACCCGCCAACTGTTCGACCTGCAACAAGGGCCATTGCTGCGCACACGTCTGCTGCAACTGGCACCCGACGATCATGTGCTGATCGTGACCTTGCACCACATCGTCTCCGATGGCTGGTCGATGCAGGTGATGGTCGAGGAACTGGTCAAAGGTTACGCCGCGTTCATTCAAGGGCAGGCGCCGGTGTTGCCCGAGTTGCCGATCCAGTACGCCGACTATGCGATCTGGCAGCGCCACTGGATGGAGGCGGGCGAGCGTGAGCGTCAACTCGAATATTGGATCGCGCGCCTCGGCGGTCAGCAACCGGTGCTCGAATTGCCAACTGATTTTGCCCGCCCGGCGGTCATGAGTTATCGCGGTGCCCGTCTGGAACTGGACATCGACGCGGCGTTGGTCAGCGGCCTCAAGCAGATGGCGCAGCGCGAAGGGGTCAGTCTGTTCATGATCCTGCTGGCCTCGTTCCAGGCTTTGCTGCATCGCTACAGCGGTCAGAACGACATCCGCGTCGGTGTGCCGACGGCCAACCGTAATCGGGTGGAAACCGAGCGCCTGATCGGCTTTTTCGTCAACACCCAAGTACTCAAGAGCGAGGTCGACAGTCAGGACGCGTTCAGCGCATTGCTGCAGCAGGTCAAGCAGACTGCGCTGGGCGCGCAGGCGCATCAGGATCTGCCGTTCGAGCAACTGGTCGAAGCGCTGCAACCCGAGCGCAACCTCAGTCACAGTCCGCTGTTCCAGGTGATGTTCAATCACCAGACCCAAGGCCTGTCGACTGCAGCGCCGGTGGGCGGTTTGAAAGTCGAGGGTTTGCGTTGGGATAGCCACAGCGCGCAGTTCGATCTGACCCTGGAAACCGTCGAGCACAGCGACGGCCTGTCGGCGGCGCTGATCTACGCCACCGACCTGTTTGGCGCCGACACCGTTGCACGCATGGCCGGGCATTGGCAGAACCTGTTGCGCGGGATTGTCACCAACCCTGGCCAGTCCATCGGCGAACTGCCGCTGCTGAGCGCCGCCGAGTATCAAGCACAGCTCAACGACGGTAACCGCAGCGTCGCGCCGGCACCTGAAAAAGGCTTCGCTCATCAGCTGTTTGAAGCGCAAGCGGCGCGCACCCCCGATGCTCCGGCGTTGGTGATTGATGGCCAGCGCTTGAGCTACGCGCAGCTCAATGCCCGGGCCAATCAGTTGGCGCGCAAGCTGCAAACCCTTGGTGTGGCGCCGGATGTGCTGGTCGGCATTTCGGTCGAGCGCAGCCCGCACATGTTGGTGGGCCTGCTGGCGATCCTCAAGGCGGGCGGCGCCTACCTGCCGCTGGATCCGGCGTTCCCGCAGGATCGTCTGGCGTACATGATCGACGACAGCGGCATCGATTTGCTGTTGACGCAGAGCTCGCTGCTCAGCCACTTGCCCGTGCCGGACTCGCTCACCACGCTGGTGCTGGATCAAGAGGGCGATTGGCTCGACGGCTTCGCCGGCGAGGATCTGCCGACACGTCTGCACGGCGAACATCTGGCCTACGCGATCTATACCTCCGGCTCGACCGGCCAGCCGAAAGGCGTGATGGTTCGCCACGCTGCGTTGACCAATTTCGTCGTCAGCATGGCCAAGGCGCCGGGCATGGTGGCGCAGGATCGCGCGCTGTCGTTGACCACGTTCTCCTTCGATATTTTTGGCCTGGAAATCTATGTGCCGCTGATGGTTGGCGCCTGCATTGTCCTGACCGGGCAGGAGGTCGCGCAGGATCCGTACGCGGTGCTGGCGCTGATTGCTGCCGAGCAGGTCAACGTGGTGCAAGCAACACCGTCGACCTGGCGCATGCTGCTCGATAACGAAAACGCCGCGCAACTCCGCGGTTGCAAGTGCCTGTGCGGTGGCGAAGCACTGCCTCAGGAACTGGCGGTGCGCATGCTCGCCCTCGGCGGTGAAGTGTGGAACCTCTACGGGCCGACCGAAACCACGATCTGGTCGGCGTTGCATCCGCTGCGCTCGCAAGATGCACAACCGTGGCTGGGCGGGCCGATCGACAACACCTCGCTGTACATCGTCGGCGCCGATTTGCTGCCGGTGCCTTATGGCGTGGCCGGTGAGTTGCTGATCGGCGGTGAAGGCCTGGCGCGCGGTTACTTCCAGCGTCCGGCGCTGACGGCCGAACGTTTCGTACCGCATCCATATGCCGCGACGGGCGAGCGTCTGTACCGCACCGGCGACCTCGCACGGCAGCGTGCCGACGGCATCATCGAATACCTCGGCCGCATCGATCATCAAGTGAAAATCCGTGGCTTCCGCATTGAATTGGGCGAGATCGAAGCGCGTCTGCTCGAACAGGACGCCGTGCGCGAAGCCGCCGTGCTGGCCCAGGATGCGCCGGGTGGTCAGGCGCTGGTGGCCTACGTTGTGCCAAGTGCTGATCTGAGCACACTGGATGCCGACGCACAAAGCCGTTTGCGCGACAGCCTCAATGCACGCCTCAAGATCAATCTGCCGGATTACATGGTGCCGGCGCACATGGTGCTGCTGGCGCGGTTCCCGCGGACGCCGAACGGCAAGCTCGATCGCAAACAGTTGCCCAAACCCGATGCCAGTCAATGGCGCAAAACCTATGTGGCGCCAGAGACGCCGGTGCAACAGGCGGTAGCGGCGATCTGGGCCGAGATTCTCAAGGTCGAGCGCGTTGGCCTGAGCGACAACTTCTTCGAATTGGGCGGTCATTCGTTGCTGGCCACGCAAGTGGTGTCGCGCATCCGCCAGCAACTCGAGATTCAAGTGCCGCTGCGCCTGCTTTTCGCCCACAGCAACCTGCAAGGGTTTGTCCAAGCGATGGACTCGGCGTCGACCGAGCAGGAATCGGTGATCAGCCGCGTTCCGCGAGAACAGCCGCTGGCCTTGTCTTTCGCGCAACAGCGGCAGTGGTTCCTCTGGCAACTGGATCCGACCAGCAGCGCTTATCACATCCCGGCGGCGCTGCGCTTGCGCGGCGTACTGGATCCAGCGGCGTTGCAACAGAGTTTCGATGCGCTGGTCGAGCGTCACGAAAGTTTGCGCACCCGCTTCGTGCTGGACAACGAACGTCCGGTACAAATCATCGAGGCTGCGGCAGTCGTGACCATTGTGGTTGCATCGGCCGATGCCGCGCTCGACGCGCAAGGCCTGCGCGGGTTGATCGAAGCCGAAACCCGGCAACTGTTCGATTTGCAGCGTGGGCCGCTGCTGCGGGTCAAACTCCTGCAATTGGCCGCTGACGATCACGTATTGATCCTCACCCAACACCACATCGTTTCTGATGCCTGGTCGATGCAAATCATGGTCGATGACCTGATGCAGCTGTATGCCGGTTTCAGTCAGGGTCAACCGGCTGCGCTGACGCCGTTGCCGATCCAGTACGCCGATTATGGCCACTGGCAGCGGCAATGGCTGGAGGCGGGGGAGCAGCAACGGCAACTGGATTACTGGACGGCGCAGTTGGGCGGCGAACAGCCGATTCTTGAATTGGCCACCGATCATCCGCGTCCGGCACAGCAAAGCTATCGCGGTGCGCGTCTGCCGATCAGCCTGGAACCGGCACTGGCTGAAGGCCTCAAGCGTTTGGCCAAAGAGCGCAACACCACGCTGTTCATGTTGTTGTTGGCGAGCTTCCAGACCCTGTTGCATCGCTACACCGGGCAAAACGATATTCGCGTCGGTGTGCCGATCGCCAACCGTAACCGGGTCGAGACCGAGCGCCTGCTGGGCTTCTTCGTCAACACTCAAGTGCTCAAGGCTGAGATCGACGGCAACCTGCGTTTCGACCAGTTGCTTGATCAGGTCAAGCAGCGCGCATTGGGCGCGCAGGCGCATCAGGATCTGCCATTCGAGCAGTTGGTGGAATTGCTCGCACCCGCTCGTAACCTGAGTCATACACCGTTGTTCCAGGTGATGTTCAACCATGCCAGCGATGCGCGTCGCGCCGTTTCGACGTTGCCAGGCCTGAGCCTCGAAGAACTGACCTGGGACGCCGGCACCGCGCAGTTCGACCTGACGCTGGACACCTTCGAGTTCGATGAAGGCATCAGTGCGGCGCTGTCGTATGCCAGCGATCTGTTCGAACCTTCGACCATCGCTCGTCTCGGCGAACATTTCCTCAACCTGCTGCGCGCTATCGTCGCGCAGCCGACCCGACGCATTGGCGAACTGCCGATGCTCGACGCGGCGCAGCGCCGAGTGATCGTCGAGGACTGGAACCACACGTTTGCCGACTACCCGAATCAGCAGCCGGTGCATCATCTGATCGAAGCGCAGGTCGAGCGTGATCCGCACGCGGTGGCGCTGGTGTTCGAAGGGCAATCACTGACTTACCGTGAGCTGAACGAGCGGGCCAACCGTTTGGCCCATGCCTTGATCGCACGGGGCATCGGCGCGGATGTGCTGGTGGGCATTTCGCTGCATCGCAGTCTGGAAATGGTTATTGGCTTGTTAGCCATTCTCAAGGCTGGTGGCGCTTACGTGCCGCTGGATCCGGAGTACCCGACGGAACGTCTGGCGTACATGATCGATGACAGCGGCATTCAGTGGCTGCTGACTCAGCAGGCGCTGCTCGACACCTTGCCGATTCCCGATCGTGTGCAGACGCTGTTGCTCGACGCCGATGACGCGTGGCTGGGCGACGCTGCCTCAAGCAATCCGACGCCGGCGCTGACTGCTCAAAATCTGGCGTACGTGATTTACACCTCCGGTTCTACCGGCAAACCCAAAGGCGCCGGCAACAGCCACGGCGCGCTGACTAACCGTTTATGCTGGATGCAGCAGGCCTATGAGCTGCGCGCTGGCGACAGTGTGCTGCAAAAGACCCCGTTCAGTTTTGACGTGTCGGTGTGGGAGTTTTTCTGGCCGCTGATGACCGGCGTACGTCTGGTCGTCGCGGCACCGGGCGACCATCGTGATCCAGCGAAACTGGTCAGCCTGATCGAGCGCGAAGCGATCACTACCCTGCATTTCGTGCCATCGATGCTGCAAGCGTTTGTCCTCGATGCCCATGTCAGCCGCTGCACCAGCCTCACTCGTATCGTTTGCAGCGGTGAAGCGCTGCCGGTCGATGCGCAGCAACAGGTCTTCGCCAAGTTGCCGAATGCCGGTTTGTATAACCTCTACGGCCCGACCGAAGCGGCCATCGACGTGACCCATTGGACCTGCCGCGATGAAGGTCGCGATGCGGTGCCGATCGGCGAACCGATTGCCAACCTGATGACCTACATTCTCGACGCCGAACTCAATCCGGTGCCGAGCGGCGTCAATGGCGAGCTGTACCTCAGCGGCCTGGGCCTGGCGCGCGGCTACCACCGTCGTCCGGAATTGACCGCCGAACGCTTCGTTGCCAGTCCGTTCGTGGCCGGCGAGCGCCTGTATCGCACCGGCGATCTGGCGCGCTATCGCCCGAACGGTGTGATCGATTACATCGGTCGCATCGACCATCAGGTGAAAATCCGTGGTTTCCGTATCGAGCTGGGCGAAATCGAAGCGCGCCTGCTGGAACATGACGCCGTGCGTGAAGCGGTGGTCGTCGCGCAGGACAGCCGCAGCGGCAAAGTCCTCAGTGGTTATGTCGTCGCCACGGAATTTGACGCGACGGACTGGCCGTCGATGCGCGAAACCCTGCAGGCGCATTTACGTCAGACCCTGCCGGAACACATGGTACCTGCGCACTTGACCCTGCTGCAGAGCATGCCGCTGAGCCCCAATGGCAAGCTCGACCGCAAGGCACTGCCGGCACCTGACGTGGGTGAAGCCCAGCAAGCTTTCGTCGCGCCGATCAATGCGATCGAAACAGCGTTAGCGCAGATCTGGCAAGCGGTGCTCGGCGTGGCTCAAGTCGGTACGGCAGACAATTTCTTCGCCCTCGGTGGCGACTCGATCAACTCGATTCAAGTGGTCAGCCGCGCCCGACAGCAGGGCATAGGCCTGACCCCGAAAGACCTGTTTTTGCATCAGAACATTCAAGCGCTGGCCCGCGTGGCCACGGCGACTGAGGATGCGGTGATCGACCAAGGCCCGGTCACCGGCGACAGTCCGCTGGTGCCGATGCAGCAGTGGTTTTTCGCCAGTGATATCCCGCACCGCGAGCACTGGAACCAGTCGGTGATGCTAACGCCGCGCGAGGCGCTGAACGTCGCGCACTTGCAGCAAGCCCTCGCAAATGTAGTGGCGCATCACGACGCTTTGCGTCTGCGTTTTGTGCAGGCGAGCAATGGCGCCTGGCAGTCCAGCCATCAGGCGCTGGCCGAGCAGGTGTCGGAAATCTGGCAACGCTCAGCCGAGGGCGCTGACGAAATCGTCGCCATCGCCGATGAGGCCCAACGCTGTCTCGATCTGCAAAACGGCCCGTTGTTGCGCTGCACATTGATTGCCGTGCAGGACGGCAGCGAACGTCTGCACTTGGCGATCCATCACCTGGTGATGGACGGTGTGTCCTGGCGCGTGCTGCTGGAAGATTTGCAGAATGCTTATCGTCAACTCAGTGCCAATCAATCGGTGACGTTGCCGGCAAAATCCACGGCGTTGAAAACCTGGGCCGAGCAGTTGCAGGCTTACGCGCACAGCGAAACGCTGAACAAGGAACTCGACTATTGGAGCCGTCAACTCGATCAGGCCTTGCCGGAGTTGCCGCGCAGCCGTCCCGAGGGTAGTCAGGCGTCGGTGCATGGCCGTTCGGTCAATACGCGTCTGGATGCCGAGCAGACCCACCGTCTGCTCAAGCAGGCGCCGTCGGCGTATCGCACGCAGGTCAATGACCTGTTGCTCAGCGCCCTGGCGCAAGTGATTTGCCAGTGGACGGCGCAGCCGGCGTGTCTGGTGCAGCTTGAGGGGCATGGTCGCGAAGAGCTGTTCGATGGCGTCGACCTGAGCCGCACGGTGGGCTGGTTTACCAGCCTGTTCCCGGTGTTGCTGACCCCGGCGAAACAGCCAGCCGAAGCGATCAAACGCATCAAGGAACAACTGCGCGCGGTGCCGGAAAAAGGTCTGGGCTATGGCGTGTTGCGCTACCTCGGTACGGACGCTGTCCAGCAACGTCTGGCGCAATTGCCGCAAGCGCGGATCACCTTCAACTACCTCGGCCAGTTCGACCAGAGCTTCGATGAGCAGGCACTGTTTGTGCCGAGCGAAGAGGGCAGCGGGGCCGGGCACGGCGACGACGTCGCCTTGAGCAACTGGCTGACCATTGATGGCCGGGTGTTCAACGGACAGTTGTCGCTGGACTGGACGTTCAGCCGCGATGTCTTCGACGAAGCGGTGATTCAGCAACTGGCCGATGCCTACGCGGTAGCGCTGGAGCAATTGATTGAGCATTGCTGCACCCAGGAGCACTTGGGCCTGACGCCGTCCGACTTCCCGCTGGCGCGTCTGACCCAGCCGCAGCTGGATCGTCTGCCGGTGCCCGTGGCGCAGGTGGAGGATATTTACCCACTGTCGCCGATGCAGGACGGCATGTTGTTCCACACCTTGGCCGACGACAGTTCCGGTTTGTACATCAACCAGATCAGCCTGCCGGTGCACGGTCTGGACACCGAACGCTTTGCACAGGCGTGGCAATACGTGATCGGCCGCGAAGACATTTTGCGCACCAGTTTCCACTTCCCGGAAGGCTCGAATACCCCGGTGCAGATCGTCCATCGTCAGGTGGAGTTGCAACTGACGGTGGAAGATTGGCGCGTGCGAGACATCAGTGAAGCCGCCGTCACCGAACGAGCGACCGCCGATTATCTGGCCGGTTTCGACCTCAGTCAGGCGCCATTGCAGCGCGTCTTGCTACTGCGTCTGGAAGACGATCGCTACCAGATGATCTGGACCTGCCATCACATCCTGATGGATGGCTGGAGCAGTTCGCGGTTGTTCGGCGAAGTCATGCAGTTCTACAGCCACGGCCAGGTGCAGGGCCGTAATGGCCGCTATCGTGAATTCATCGAGTGGCTACAACGCCAGGATCAGGGTTCGCTGGAAAGTTTCTGGCGCAGTCGCCTCGAACCGCTGGAGCAGGCGACGTCGCTGAATCAGGCGATGTTCCCGCGGCATGTCGAAGAACTGCCGGGGCACGAGGCGATTTATTCACGGTGGGACGCGGCGCAAACCGCGCGTTTGCAGCAGGCTTGTCGTGCCTTGCAAATCACCCCTAACACGTTGATTCAGGGGGCGTGGTTGCTGTTGCTGCAACGCTTTACCGGGCAGAACACCGTGGTATTTGGCGCGACCGTTTCCGGTCGCCCGGCCGGTTTGGCCAACGCCGACAATATTCTTGGCCTGTTCATCAACACCTTGCCGGTGATCCAGACCTTGCGGCCGGAACAGCCGCTGGATCAGTGGCTGCAGCAACTGCAGGCTTACAACACCGATATTCGCGAGTTTTCCCATGCACCGTTGGCGGACATTCAGCGCTGGTCGGGGCTGGGCGGGCAGGGCTTGTTCGACAGCATCATCGTCTTCGAGAACTACCCGATCGACGAGCGTCTTAGCGAGCAGCAGGACAGCGGTCTGAGCTTCGGTGAGTCACGCAATCATGACGTGACCAATTTCCCGATGGATCTGGCAGTCAATCTCGGCGAGCAGCTGTCCATCGAGTATCTGTTCCTGCGTAACGCCTTCAGCCTTGAGGCGGTGGAAGACATCCGTCGCACGCTGGAAGACACCCTTGAAGCGATGATCGCCGCGCCAAGCGTGTGCCTGGGCAACCTGCAGCGTTTGTCCGCGCAACAATGGCAAGCGTTTGAACAATGGAGCGCAGCGCCTGAGGCGAGTTATCAGGCGCAGTTGCTGCCCGAATTGATTGCCCGCCATGCGCAGTCGCGGCCCGAGGCCACGGCACTGGTCTGCGGTGACGCTACGCTGAGTTACGCTGAACTGGAGCGTCGCGCCAACCGTCTCGCCCATCGTCTGATCGAACTGGGTGCCGGGCCGGAAGTGGTTATCGGGGTGGCGCTGGAACGTTCGGTCGAGATGGTCGTGGCGTTGCTGGCGGTGATGAAAAGCGCTTCGGCGTATGTGCCGCTGGACATCGATTATCCGCCGGAGCGTCTGGCGTTCATGATCGAAGATTCGGCGATGGCGCTGCTGCTCACCCACACGCAGGTGCAAGATCGCTTGCCGGTGGTCGAGGGGCTGGCGCGTCTGGCTATCGATGAATTCGACGACAGCGCTTACCGCGACACACCTCCGGTCAGCAACTTGCTCGCGGGCAATCTGGCGTATCTGATTTACACCTCCGGCTCGACCGGAAGGCCGAAAGGCGTCGCGGTGGCGCACGGGCCGATGAGCATGCATTGCCAGGCCATTGCCGAGCTATACGACATGGACGAGCGCACCCGTGAGCTGCATTTCATGTCGTTTGCCTTCGACGGGGCCCACGAGCGCTGGCTGAGCACGCTGTTCAGCGGCGGCACGCTGGTCATTCGCGACGCCAGTTTGTGGACACCGGAGCAGACCTTCGAGGCCTTGCATCAGCACGGCATCACGATTGCCTGTTTCCCGCCGGCCTACCTTAAACAACTGGCCGAATACGCTGCACACAGCCAATTGGCGCCGCCGCCGGTGCGCGTATATTGCTTTGGCGGCGACGCGGTGCCGGATCAAACCTTTGAGCAAGTGAAAGCCGCGTTGCGTCCGCAATTCTTCACCAACGGTTATGGCCCGACCGAAACCGTGGTAACGCCGATGCTGTGGAAGGTGCCGGTCAGCGAACGCTGTGAAGCGGCGTATGCGCCGATCGGTCGTGCTGTCGGCGAACGTGCGTTGTACGTGCTCGACGAAGATCTCAATCCGCTGCCGCCGGGCATCGCCGGCGAGCTGTACATCGGCGGCCAGGGTATCGCCCGTGGCTACTACCAGCGTCCGGATCTGAGCGCCGAGCGTTTCGTGCCGGACCCGTTCGGGCCGCCGGGCGATCGGCTGTACCGCAGCGGCGATCTGGTGCGCCAGCGTGCCGACGGTGTGCTCGATTACGTCGGGCGCATCGACCATCAGATCAAGGTGCGCGGGTTCCGTATCGAACTCGGCGAAATCGAAGCCAGTCTGCGTCAGCTCGCCGACGTCAGCGATGCCTTGGTGATCGCCCGCGACAGTGCCTCGGGTAAACAACTGATCGGTTATGTGGTGACGCCGCAGGGTGTGGCCATCGGTGATCGACTCAAGTCCGAATTGCGTGCGCAACTGCCGGACTACATGGTGCCGGCGCAGGTGATCTGTCTCGCCGCGCTACCGGTCACGCCGAACGGCAAACTCGATCGCCAGGCCTTGCCGGAACCCGAGTTCAAGGGCGCGGAATATGTGGCCGGGCGCACCCGTGACGAGCAACTGCTGGCCGAGGTCTGGGCCGATGTGTTGCAAGTCGAGCGGGTGGGCATTACCGACAATTTCTTCGAACTGGGCGGCGACTCGATTCTCAGCCTGCAAGTGGTGTCGCGGGTGCGCAACCACGCGGAGCTGAAGATGGATCTGAAACTGCGCGACCTGATGCGTGGACAGACCATCGAAGCGATTTTCGAACAGCGTTCAAGCGCAGTGTCCAGCGTGGTGGAAGACGTGACGCAGGTGGCGGCCGAAGGGCAGTTCAACCTGATTCCGATCCAGCAATGGCTGTTCGATCAACGCATGAGCGAGCCGCATCACTACAACCAGGCGCTGATGTTGCGTGCGCGGCAAGCACTGAATTTGCCGGCGCTGGAAATGGCCCTGCGCGCAATGATGCAGCAGCACGACGCCCTGCGTCTGCGCTTCAGCGATGTCGGCGGGTGCCATTATCAGCATTACCAACCGCTGGCTGAAATGCAGGCGCAGTGGGCCAACCAAGCGTTGCTGTGGCAGCACGAAGTGGCCGACGAAGCCGAACTGGAACTGTATGCCGAGCAGGTGCAACGCAGCCTCGATCTGCACAATGGGCCGGTCTGGCGCACGGCGCACGTGACGTTGCCTGATGGCGAAAGCCGTGTGCTGATGGTCATTCATCACTTGGTCATCGACACGGTGTCATGGCGTTTGCTGTTGCAGGATTTGCAGGTGGCTTACGAGGCGTACAGCGCCGGTGGTTCGCCGAACCTGCCGATTCGCACCAGCAGCTATCGCGCCTGGGCCGAAGGTTTGCAAGCCTACGCAGCGGATTATCCGCCGGAGGAAAAGGCCTGGTGGCTGGCGCAGATCGACCAGCCCGGCAGCGAGTTGCCGTGCGATAACCCGCGCGGCAAGAATCAGGTGCAATACCAGTCGGTGGCGCATTTGGGCTTGTCGGAACAACACACCCAGCAACTGCTCAAGCAAGTGCCGGCGGCGTATCAGACGCAGATCAACGATGTGCTGCTGGCGGCGCTGAGCCGGGTGCTGTGCCGCTGGAGTGAGCAGTCTTCGGTGCTGATTCAGCTTGAGGGCCACGGCCGTGAAGATCTGGTCAAGGACATCGACTTGAGCCGCAGTCTGGGCTGGTTCACCAGCATGTTCCCGGTGCGCCTGATGCCCGGCGTAAACGCCGACATCGGTACCTCGGTGCGCGCCGTGCAGCGGCAATTGGCGGCGGTGCCAAATAAAGGTCTGGGCTACGGCGTGCTGCGTCACATGAGCGGCGGGGCGATGGCCGAGACCTTGAGTCAGGCACCGCAGGCACGCGTGACCTTCAACTATTTGGGGCAATTCGACCAAAGCTTTGACGACAAAGCCATGCTGGTGCCGGCGGCAGAAAGCTACGGCAGTTGCTACAGCCCGCATGCTGCGCTGGGCAACTGGCTGGAAGTGGTCGGTCAGGTGTACGACGGGTGCCTGGCCTTGCGCTGCATCTATAGCACTCGCCGTTACCGCGCCGAGACTGTCGAGCAACTGATGCGCGAGTAT
Source organism: Pseudomonas sp. PS01303 (assembly GCF_029959385.1). NCBI lineage: Bacteria > Pseudomonadati > Pseudomonadota > Gammaproteobacteria > Pseudomonadales > Pseudomonadaceae > Pseudomonas > Pseudomonas sp. PS01303. Next base: position 21,460 of record NZ_JASCPK010000018.1, on the reverse strand, counting down.
CAGGCGGAACTGGAGGCGCTGATCGAGCACTGTGTCGCACAAGCGGCCTAAGTATTGGCCCTGATCCATCGTTATACACAGAGGAGCCCTTGCGGCTCCTCTTTTGTCTGTGGCTTTTTCATAAGGAAACCTGCGATGTCCCTGCATCCGGAACTCAATGCCTTCCTCGACTTGGCCGAAGAAAGCCAGGCCGATGGCCCCGGCCCGTTTCATTTGTCGACGCCGGCTCAGGCCCGGGAAGCCTTCGAGCGCACCACGGTGCAGTTGCGCTGGGGCGCGCCGGCGGATGTCAGTGTCGTGACGGTGCCGTACACCGCGCGTGATGGCGCCAGTCTGGAGCTGCGTTTATATCGGCCCGCCAATGCGCAGGCCGAGGCGCTGCCGGTGCTGGTGTATTTCCACGGTGGTGGTTATGTGGTCGGCAGCCTGCAATCCCATGACGGCGTGTGTTGCGAGTTTTGCGCGCGTACGCCGTGCGCGGTGTTGTCGGTGGGTTATCGCGTGGCGCCGGAACACAAATTTCCAACGCCGCTTAATGATGGTGCTGATGCCTTGGCGTGGCTGGCGCAGCACGCTGTGGCTGAAGGTCTGGATATCAACCGCGTGGCGTTCGGTGGCGACAGTGTTGGCGCGACACTGGCGACAGTGTTGGCCCTGCAAGCGTCGCGCGATCCGGCTTCGCTGGCAATCAAACCTTGCCTGCAATTGCTCTGCTATCCGGTAACGGACGCCTCCACCAGCAGCCCCTCGACCGAGCTGTTTGGCGAAGGTTATCTGCTGGAAAGCGAGACGCTGGAGTGGTTCTACCGGCACTACGCCAACGACGCGGCGGATCGTCTCGACTGGCGCTTCTCACCGCTGCTGGCGACGGATTACCAAGGCATGGCCCCGGCCGTCATCGCCTTGGCTGGCCACGATCCATTGCTCGACGAAGGCCGCGCTTATGCCCGGCGCCTGCAAGAGCACGGCGTGACCGTGGAGCTGATCGAATACACAGGTTTGATTCACGACTTCCTGCGTCTGCAGAGCGTGGTGCCGGACATCGATAACGTCTACACCCAACTCACCCAAAGCCTGCGCACAGCCATCTCACACTAAACACATCCCCTGTAGGAGCTGCCGAAGGCTGCGATCTTTTGCTCTTTAAGATCAACAGATCGCAGCCTTCGGCAGCTCCTACAAAAAGCAGTTTCAGGGCATAAAAAAACCGGGCAATCGCCCGGTTTTTTTGTCGGTGGGGTGGCTTACCAGTCGTAAGACACTTCAACCGATGCCACGCGCTCCTGGCCGTAGTAGCAACCGAACGAGTAGTTGCAGTCCGAGATGTACTCACGGTCGAAGATGTTCTGCACGTTCACGCTGGTCTGCACGCCGCGCAGGCTTGGCGAGAGTTTGCCCATGTCGTAGCTGACGGTGGTGTCGTAGACAACGTAGGACGGCACGTCGAACGAGTTGGCCGCATCACCCGGCTTGCGACCGGTGTAGCGGGCGCCGACGCCGAAGGTCAGACCGTTGAGCGAAGCCTGGGTGAAGTGATAGTTGGCCCACACCAGCGCCGAAACAGGCGACTGTGCTTCGCTGCGGTTGTCTTCGTTGCCCCAGGTGTCTTTGGTGTAGAACGAGTCGAGGTAGCTGGCGGCCGCCATCACGTCGATGTTGTCGAAGGTCGATTTGACTTCCAGTTCGACACCGCGCGAGCGCACTTCACCCGACTGCGCCTGGTATTGCGGGTACTCGGTGTCGCCGGTCAGCACGTTCTTCTGTTTGATCTGGAACACCGAAGCGGTGATCAGGGTCTGGTCGAACGGCTGGTATTTCACACCGATTTCGTATTGCTCGCCTTCGGTCGGCTCAAAGCCTTTGCCACCGCGCTCAGGCGCTGCAGTGCCGAGGGTCGGCAGGAACGATTCCGAGTAGCTGACGTACGGCGCGAGGCCGAAGTCGGTGACGTAGGTCAAGCCCACGCGGCTGGTGAATTTGTGGTCACGTTTTTCTTCGACGGTACGTGCCAGCAGATCCTTGTTTTCCACTTCGGCCCAGTCCTGGCGGCCACCGATGGTGAGGATCCACTTGTCCAGTTTGATCTGGTCTTGCAGGTACACACCGGTCTGGCGAATGGTGTTGTCCCACTTGGTGTCCAGTTGCGGCGTGACGCTGCTGGTGTCGTAGTTGTTGTTCGCGCCGTAAAGGTTGATCGGCAACACGTTGTAGGCGTTGTAGCCGTCGTACTTACGGTTGAAGTGGCGATAATCCACGCCCATCAGCGTGGTGTGTTCCAGCGCGCCGGTGTTGAATTTGTATTCCAGGTTGTTATCGACGGTGTACGCGGTGTTGTGCTGTTTCCAGTTCAGCTTGACCCGGTTGGCCTGGGTGTAGTCGGTCACGCCGGCGTCATCGGTGACGAAGCTGCGCAGGTAGAAACCTTTGTAGTCATCGCGCACGTCGGTGTAACGCGCGGTGGAGCGGTATTTCAAATCTTCGGTGAGGTTGTGGGTGAAGTCGTAGCCGAAGACGTACTGGTCGCGTTTGTAGTCGTTGTATTTCGAGTCGCCGGAGAAGAATTCGCGGTCGATGCGCTCGCCGTTCGGGCCGCGCTTGAGCGAGCCGATCATCGGCAGCGCCTGATAGTCTTCCAGACCGTCGTCACGCTGGATCTGCGCGAGCAGGGTCAGCGAGGTGTCGTCGTTTGGCGTCCAGGTCAGGCTCGGCGCCAGCAACATACGCTCGCTGTGGGTGTGATCGACCTGTTGGCCGCCTTTTTTGCCAACACCAACGACACGGTAGGTGAACTCTTTCTGATCGTCGATCGGGCCGCTGGTGTCGAACGCGCCGTTAACCCGATCGTAGCTGCCGGCACCCAGTTTGACCTGGCTGCGCTGCTCGGTGGTCGGACGCTTGGACACCATGTTGATGATGCCGCCCGGCTGGTTCTGACCGTATAGCACCGAGGACGGGCCTTTGAGCACTTCGATGCGCTCAAGGGTGTACGGATCGATCTGCGGTGCGCCGCCGAGGCTGCCGGCATACGGCAGGTAGGCGCCGTCGAGGTACAGCGGCGTCGGTGCAAAACCACGGCTGGTGATTTCGTCGGCGATGGCGTTGCGGTCGGTGAAACCACCGACGTTAAGGCCCGGCGTGTAGCGCAGGGCCTGGGTCAGGTTGCGTGCGCCCTGGGTCTGCACTTGCTCGGCAGTGATGACGTTGATGGTCTGCGGGATTTCCAGGATCGGCGTGTCGGTCTTGGTACCGGTGGCGCTGCGAGTCGCGACATAGCCGTCGACCGGGCCATAGGCGGATTCAACCGCTCGGCCATTGATGTTGGTGGCGCCCAGCTCCAGCGAGTTACCGCTCGATCTGCCGCGCACGGTGACGGTGTTGTCCTGCACGGTGAACATGACGCCGGTCCCCACCAGCATCTTCGACAGCGCTTGCGACGGCGACAACCGGCCGCTGACCGGTTGGCTGCGCAGGCCCTGTACGTCATCAGCGCTGTACAGCACTTGCATGTTCGATTGCGTGCCCAATGCCTGCAGTGCGCTTGCCAGCGATTGCGCAGGGATATTGAAATTCACTTCTTCAGCCTGAACGTGGGCGCTGAACGGCAAGGCGAGGGCCATGCTGAAGGCGGTAGCGCTGAAGCCAGGTTGCAACATGCGACGCATGATCAGCGCCTTGGTAAAACGTGGAATCCCCGGAATTGCTGGCATTGTGTTTCACTCTTGCAGGTTTTAATTGGGTTGTAGTTGTTATCGATTCTTAATTAGACGCACGAGCCTCAGAAAACCAGAATGAGAATCGTGGCTATTTACGCCGTTTGCAGTTCCGTGATGACTTTTCCCGCTTCCATCCGCACCAATTGGTCGGCGATGTCGAAATAACGATCATCGTGGGAAATGACGATGATGGTTTTGCCCAGACGCTTCAGGTCGGGCAGCAGCTCGGTGTAGAAAATGCGCCGGAAGGTCGGATCCTGATCCGCCGCCCACTCGTCAAAGACCAGCACCGGACGCTCTTCCAGCCAGGCATTGACCAATGCCAGACGCTTGCGCTGGCCGGTCGACAGGTCGGTGGTGGTGAACGAGCCGTCACGCACGCTGACCTTGTGCGCGATCTCCAGGCGTTGCAGGTATTGGTTGGCGTCTTCGGGGATGTGCGTGTCGCCCTGTACCACGTCATCGAACAGGTAGTAGTCGGCGAAAATCGTCGTGAACAGTTGGCGGTAGTCGTCGCGGGTGAGGGCGGTGACCACTTGCTCGTTGAGGCGGATTTCACCCTGCTGCGGCGCGTAAAGTCCCAGCAGCAACTTGATCAGGGTGGTCTTGCCGCAACCGTTTTCACCGACAATGAAAACGATGTCGCCCTGTTCGATCTTCAGGTTGACCGGGCCCAGGCTGAACGGCGTGGCGCCTTCGACCGCCGGGAAGCTGTAGGCGACGTCGGTCAGTTCGAGGCTGTGCACCGGGGTTTTGCGATTGCCCTGATCGCTGAGCAACAGGTGCGGCTCTGGCGAGGAGAACTGTTCCGACAACTCGGCGATGCGGCGGAAGGCGATCTGCGCGCGGCTGACAATCGGCAGCGTGCCAATCAAATGCTCCAGCGGCCCTTTCATGTACAGCAGCACCAGCACGAAGCCGCTCATCACCGCTTTGTCCGTGCTCGGCCAAAGTGATTGCAGGGCCAGCGCTAAACCGATCACGACAAAGAACAGCATCGAACCGAAGGTTTTCGCGACCACGAAAATATTCACCGAGCGAATCTGCGTGTCGCAGATTTTGTCGGCGGTGTGCTCGATACCCGAGACGAACATGCGATGACGACGTGGGCGGTGGATGCGCAGTTCCTTGGCGCCTTCAGCGATGGCGTTGTAGTGCTTTTGCAATTCGTCTTCGGAATCGCGAGCCTCCATGAAGCCTTTGATGCCGTGGCCGCGAGCGATGTACTGAACGATGGTGCCGATGATGATCGCCACCACCATCATCAGAAACATCGGCCACGACAGCATTGCCAGGTAGCCCATGCAGCCGAGTGTCACGGTCAGGGAAATGGCCAGCGGCGCGAAGGCAAAGGCGAAATCGCTGATGGTGTCAACGTCATGGGTCAGCACCGGAATCAGCCGATGGCTGCGATAGCGCTCGATCTGTTCGATCGGTGCTGAGAGCACCTTTTCACCCAACTCTTTGCGCAGTTTGGCGATGATTTTCTGGCCGACGTAATTGGTGCCGATATCGGAGAAAATCGAACTGACCAGTGCCAGCAGACACAACCCGGCGAACGCGGCGACCACGGTGTTGGTCAGGCCGCCCTCGGCATGCAGCACATTATTGATTGTTGCCAGCAGCACCGTGACGCTCAGGCCACCGACCATGCCCAGCAGGATCGAGCCGGCAACAATCAGACGAAAGGGTTTGAGCAGGGTGAACAATTCATTGATCACCCCGCGTGTTGGTTTGCTCATGGAGGTTCCCTGCTTGAAAGAACGGCGAAGGCCGGCATCGGTCGCGGGCCTCGCCTGGGTGCGTAGAGGGCGGGGGCGCGTCGCAATGGATCGCGCCCACCTGTAAAACGACTGGAGGGGTGGTTAATTTAAGGGGCGCTGCGGTTACAGATCGCGGGCGACCCGGAAGCCGATCCAGTCGCCGCGATCACCCGGCACCAGCGCGTTGCGGTTGCCGGAGCGGGAGAACACCGGCGCCTCGCCCCAGTCGTTGCCGCGAATGCGCTTGAATTCGCACTTGCCGGTCAGCCAGGCGCTGCCGTCGCTCGGTGCGCCGACGTAGTTTTCGTTGTAGCAATCGGCCGTCCATTCGTAGACGTTGCCGTGCATGTCGTACACGCCAAACGCATTCGGCGCGAAGCTGCCGGCCGGGGCGGTGAAGTTGTAGCCGTCGGCGGCGCCATAGGTGTTGGCGTGCTTGGCGATGCTGTATTCCTTGCCTTCATCGAACGGAAAGGGGAACGGCCCGCTGCTGCCGCCACGGGCGGCGTATTCGCGCAAGGATTCGCTGACCAGACGGTATTGCTTGCCGGTCTTTTTCGACAGCCACGCGACGTAGGCATTGGCCTCGGCGAAGTCCATGCACACCGCCGGGTGGCGGTCGGTGTATTGCTTGCGCGGGTCGCTGCCCTGATAGTCCGGAATCCCCGCTTTGCACGCGCGGCCCGGGCGGTCGTCGCCGTCCGGCATCTGGTAACCGGTGTCCTTCAGGTAGGCGAACCATTCACCCTTGAGCACCTGAAAACGGCTGATGGCCAAGGGTTTGGCGAACGTCACCGGGTGCATCGGGCTTTCATCGGGCTCGCGGCCGACTTCGTCATCCGGGGTGCCCATGGTGAAGGTGCCGGTGGGCAGCACGACCATTTCCGGGCAGTCCTTGCAGTCCTTGAACACTTTGCCCGGCGCGGGTGGCGTGGCGGCCTGAGCAGCGCTCGGCATGAGGCCGGCGGCGAGGACGGCGAGCACCAATGCGGGCAGGGCTTTCAGGGAAAAACGAGGTAACTCACTGTTCATTTCGCGTCTCGCTAAAAAGGAAAAAGAGGGCAGGCTCACAGGGCCTGGTCGAGGATGCTCAGCAAGCGCTCGATCTGCGCTTCGTTGTTGAGTAGCCCCGGTGCGGTGCGGATCACCGGGCCGACGTCACGCTCGACGGCATCGGCAACCACACGGTTGGCCATCAGGTGCGCAGCGATCTTGTCGCTGTCCTTGCCCTTGACCCGGAAGAAGGTGAAACCGGCAGAAAACTCCGGGCTCAACGGCGTCACCAGTTCGATCTGCGGGCGTTGCAGCAGACGTTTTTTCAGGTAGCTGTTGAGTTCATGAATGCGCGCCTGCACCTCGGCTTTGCCCAGTTGCAGGTGCAACTTGAACGCCTCGGTCAGCGCCCAGCGGTGTTCGAAGGCGTGATAACCGCCCGGGGTCATCGTCGTGGAAAAGTGCTCGGCCTCGGAGAAGGTCGGGATGATCGGGGTGACGTATTTCACCTCCGGCGTGCGGCTGCAAACGATACCGGTGCCGCGTGGGCCGAACATCCATTTGTGTGTGCCGGCGATAAAGAAGTCGCAATTCATCGCCGGGAAACTCAGGTCTTCAACGCCAAAACCGTGCACACCGTCGACCACGTAAATGATCCGGTCGGCATCGCTGCGCCCACGGTTGTGTTTGTCGACCAGCGCGCCGATCGCGCCGAGCGGCAGCTTCACGCCGCTGCCCGAATGCACCCAGCACATGCCCAGCACGCGGGTCTCGGGCCGGATGCTGCGGTCGATGTTGGCCAGCAGTTGTTTCTCGCTGATCGTTTGCGGATCGTCGAACAAGCGAATCTTGCGCACCTTGGTGCCTTCACGCTCACTGCGCAGTTCCAGAATCGTGTGGGTGGCGTAGTGCTCGTGTTCGGTGGTGAGGATTTCCTGATCGGCGCGCACGTGCACGCCGCCGTAAATCATGGTCAGGCCTTCGGTGGTGCTGCCGGTCAGGGCGATCTGCTTGGCATCGGCTTGCAGGTATTGGCCGGCCCAGACGCGCACATCGTGTTCGCGTTTTTCGATCACGCCGACATCCCAGTCCATCGCCAGCCCCGGGTTTTTATCGAGTGCGGCGCGGTGCATTTCAATGGCGTCGCGCACCGGTTTCGGGTGGCTGGTGATGAGGAAATTGGAGAAGTGCAGGTACTCGGGATCTTGATTGAACAGCTGCTGCAACTGCGCCCATTTATCGCGCGGCAACGGTGCGATCGGCGTGGCGGCAGCAACGCTCGGCAGGCTTGCGCCGAGTGGCAGCGCCGCCGCGAGGATTCCGGCCTGCTTCAAAAAGTCACGACGATTGCTCATGGCTTGACGGTGTCCTGAGCAGCGGCCACTGCCGGTTTGGCGGATTTCTCGACCTGATCCCAGACGCGCAGGAAATTGCCGCCCCAGAGCTTGGCGATGTCGGCTTCGGAGTAGCCGCGCGCGAGTAATTCGGCGGTGACATTGCGGATCTCGCCAACGTTCTCCCAGCCTTTGACGCCGCCGCCTTCGTTGAAGTCGGAGCTGATGCCGACGTGGTCGATGCCGATCTTGCGCACGGTGTAATCGATGGCGTCGCCCAAGTCTTTGAGGCTGGCTTTCGGTTCCTCTTCAAGAATCGCGTAGAGCTGACCGGCGTACTCGCCAAATTTCTGCTCCGACCACGCGGCGATGATCGGGTCGCCCGGCATCAGCGCCATGGCCAGGTTCGGCAGCGGTGGCAGGTCGTAGCGTTTGCGCAGTTCGTTGAGCTTGTCCTGAGTGCCTTGGGTCAGCGGGCGCAGGTATTGCGAGAAGCCGACGATCTGCACCACGCCGCCACTGTTTTTGATCAGCTGCATTTCCTTGTCGCTGAGGTTGCGCGGAATATCCACCATCGCCCGTGGTGCCGAGTGGGACGCCACCAACGGTGTACGGCTCAGTTGCGCGACTTGCTCGAGGGCTTTGGTCGACATCTGCGAGACGTCGATGATCACGCCCAGATCGTTGAGGCGTTTGACCGCTTGCTTGCCCAGATCCGAGAGGCCATCGAGGGCGTCCGGCGAATCGTTGAAGAACGGCAACGGCCGCGACGAATCAGCCCAGTCGTTGTTGCCGATATAGCTGAAACCGAACATGCGCATGCCGCGCGCCGTCCACAGATCCAGCAAGTTGAGGTCGTGGCCGAGCGGGTAGGCGTTGAGCATGCTGATGAAAATCGCAAACTTGCCTTCGCCATGCAGGCGGCGGAAATCGGCGGGGGTGTAGGCGATCCCGACCTGATTGGGGAAGTCGCGCACCATGCCGGAAATGATTTTGTAGCGGATCTCTTGTTGATTGCGCGCCTCGTCGACGAAACCGGTGGTGGGTTTGTGCGGGGCGTTGGCGCCGTTCCAGATTTCCGGCCAGCCGAAAATCGTCAGCGCCGCGCCGGAAAGGCGACCACGGTTGGCTTTGACCAGGTCGAACTGGCCGCTGCCGTCCTTGTCGACCTCGTTGCCGGTGGTGCCGAAATCCTGGGTGACGGTGATGTGGCTGTCGAACGAGAGCATGTGCTCGTGCAGCGCTTCGGCCTGCTGCATGACTTTGTGCGGGTAGCCGGGATTGTCCTTGAACCAAATGTCCCACACCGCAAAAGCAGCGCCGACGCTGACCGCCAGAGCCAGCGGCAGGCCGATGAAAAGAGCCTTTTTCGAACGTGGTTTTGTCATTGCCATCTCAGTCAGGTTCGCCGTCGAGGTGCAGGCGCAGAGGCCTTTGCTATCTGGGAAGAACGAGTGGATGGCGGGGAAATTTAGCGGGAGGCGGGCAATCAATAATTAAGTGTGAGGTTCATTGTGGCGAGGGGATTTATCCCCGTTGGGCTGCGCAGCAGCCCCAAAACCCACACGCGCGGTATGTCAGACATTCTGCGTTGTGAGGTTTTGCGAGCGCTTCGCACTCGAACGGGGATAAATCCCCTCGCCACAAGGGTGTCCATTCCGGGAAGTCGGTGCAGGGCTTAAATTTGCCGATCCAGTAAACGTTCTAGCTTGGATAAAGCCTGCTTCAGGGCTGACACAGGTAGGGCAATGAGGATTTCTCGACGATGGTTCATGGCAGGCCTGGCGTTGACCGGCGCTGCCGTACCGGCGGCTTATTTCGGGCACCGTGAATGGACGAAGCCGGATCCGACGATCACCCCCGGTGAGGCGTCGTTCGATGTCGCCGACGTGGCCGGGCAGCGCCTGTCCAATGCCTTGCGCGGGGTCTGGAACATTCGTTTTACCGGCAACGATGCCGGCCTCGATGGCTTGCCGGCTGAAGGGCTGGAAGTGTTTCTCGACATCGGTCAGAAGGGCCGGGGCGTCAATGGCTTCCTCGACACTGCCGAGCGTTTGCGCAGTGACGAAACACCTCGTTACCGAATTCTTGGCGATCTGGCTGGGGCTGAGGCTTCGAAACTCAGTTGGCGGTTGCTCGGCGCTGACGGTCGCGTCGACTACGAATTGAACATGATTCTCGATGAAGTCTGGGCCGACTTCGGCAATGCCGGCAGCGGCACCCTCAGCGGCACCGTGCAACGCCTCGATCGCCCGTTGGCCTTACCCGCGCAGGACAATCGCTTCATCGCCGTCAAATACCTGTTCCCGGAAGCCCGCCAACGCACGCCACTCAACGAGCCGTTGCTGGCATGGCTGGTGTCGCCGGAACATCGCCTGTTCCATCAGGTCTGGCACGCCACCCGCGACAAATGGCACACGCTGCCCGAGGACAAACGCAATGCCCTGCGCGGCCTCGGCTGGCAGCCCGGGCCGCGTGACCAGGAGCGGGATGCGCGTGGCACGCACAAGGATCGCAACGGCTCCGGCATCGATTTCTTTTTCATGCACCGGCACATGCTCGGCACGGCGCGCTCGATGATGGATTTGCCGTCGTGGCAGTTCTTCCCATTGCCGCAACCGGAGCTGATCCGTGATCGCCAGGGCTTCGCGCGCTACTTCGACAACCACGACGGCACTTCGCTGCCGCCGACCTGGCTGGCGGCCGAAGACGATGAATACACCCAATGGGTCAGCGACCTGAAAACCGCCGAGACCTATCAAAGCAATTTTGAAGTCTGGGAATCGCAGTACCGCGATCCGCAGTATCTGTCGAAGCTCACTTTGGGCCAGTTTGGTTCAGAGGTTGAGCTGGGCCTGCACGACTGGCTGCACATGCGTTGGGCGTCGGTGCCGCGTGACCCTTCCAACGGTCAGCCGGTGCCGCTGGCGCGTGATTTGGATGACTTCGCCGCCCGCTGGTTCGCCGCGGAAAACGATTTCCTCGGCGACCCGTTTTCATCCCATGTGAACCCGGTGTTCTGGCATTTTCACGGCTGGATCGATGATCGCATCGAGGATTGGTATCGCGCGCATGAGCGCTTCCATCCGGGCCAGGTCACGCGCCTTGAGGTCAACGGCGTGAAGTGGTTCGCGCCAGGCCGCTGGGTCGAAATCGCTGATCCATGGCTGGGGCCGGATACGCACGGTTGCAGCACTACGCCGGGTTTGCAGATAGGCCGGTCGGTGGAGATGGATCCGGAAACCATGAAACTGGCCCTGCGCATCACCTTCGGCGAAGACGAAAACAAACTCGCCAACCTGTTCCGCCGCGTGCCGCAACGGCCGTGGTATGCGCGCAATCTGAAAGCCAAGGCTTAAAGCAAAAGATCGCAGCCTTCGGCAGCTCCTACACTGATCCCTTGTAGGAGCTGCCGAAGGCTGCGATCTTTTGATCTTCAGAAAACCCGCCACCCACCCCCAAGCGCCTTGTACAGCGCGATACTCGCCTGCACCCGCGACAGCCGCAGTTGCACGTTCAGATCTTGCGCTGCATACAGCGTGCGCTGGGTTTCCAAAACCGTCAGCAAGTCCTCGGCCCCGGCCTGATAACGGCTTTGGGCGATGTTGAAAGCGGTCTGTGCCTGACTCAGTTCTTCGCTCTGCCATTGGCGTTGTTCGTCCAGCCCGCGAATGCTGTTGAGGGCTTTTTCGACGTCGGCGAAGCCGTTGATGATCGCGCCGCGATAGGTTTGCAGCAGCTCATCCTGACGCGCCGTGGCCTTGTCGCGCTCAGCGCTGAGGCGGCCGTTATTGAAGATCGGCGCGACCAGCCCCGCAGTCAGGTTGTAGAAAGGACTGCGGATCAAGTCATCAAACTTGTCAGCGCCCGAGCCGAGCTGCGCCGTCAATGTGACAGTGGGCAACATCGCGGCGCGAGCGACTTTGACATCAGCCTCGGCGGCCGCCAATTGTGCTTCGGCGCGAGCAATGTCCGGGCGATGGGTGAGCAAATCGCTCGGCACACCGCTGGCAATCCCCGGCCATTGCAGGCGATCGAATGATTCCTGATTGGCCGCGAGTTGCTGCACCGGTTGGCCGAGCAGGGCGGCGAGGCTGATCAACGCATCCTGCGCCTGTTGTTGCACCAGCGGCAGTTGCCGTTGCTGGGCGGCGACCAGGCTTTTCTGCTGCGCCAGTTCCAGCGCTGTCGCCGAGCCGGAATCAAACCTCGTCTGCACCAGTTTCAGCACGCTTTGCGCGTTGGCCAGATTCAATTCAGCAATGCGGCTCTGCTCACGCAACGACAAGGTTTGCGCATAAGTATTGGCAACGCCGCTGAGCAACGTCAGCTCAACCGTCGCGCGATCAAATTCGCTGGCCTGCAACGCAAATTGCGCACTGTCGCGAGACGCCTGTTTACCGCCCCAGAAATCGATCTCATACGTCGCGCTCAAATTGGCATCGAAATAGTCCACGGCCTTGTTATTGCTGTCGGCATCCAACTGGCTGTAACCCTTGCCGCGCAACAGTTTCTGCCGATTGGCATTCAGCCCGGCCTTGACCTCCGGCAGCAACGAGCCGCCAGCAATCACCGTGCTGGCCTGCGCCTGCTGAACGCGCGCCACCGCAGCGGCAAGGTCAAAACTGCCGACGCGAGCCTGTTCGATCAGACGATCCAGCTCCGGGCTGCCAAACTGTGTCCACCATTGCGGGTTGTTGCGGGCGACGCTGGCGCTGTGTGGCGATTGCCACGCAGCGGGGGCTTGCACGCCGCTGTCCGGGCGCTGAACGGGACTGCCGCAGGCGCTGAGGAGCAGGCACACGGTCAACAAACTGAGGCGCGGTTTCATAGATCGATCATTCACTGGTAAGGGCCGTGACCGGGTCGAGCCGGGCAGCTTTGCGGGCCGGCATGAAGCCGAAGACAACACCGGTCACAAGGGCGCAACCGAAGGCGCCGAGCACCGCGAGCAACGAGAACGCCACGGCGATATCGCTGAGGATCAACACGCCGCCAACGATCAGCGCGAGGGCGATCCCGGCGATGCCGCCGACCACCGAAAGCATCACCGCTTCGGTGAGGAACTGGCGGAGGATGTCGCGTTGGCGCGCGCCGGTGGCCATGCGAATACCGATCTCGCGGGTACGTTCGCGGACGGTCATCAGCATGATGTTCATCACACCGATACCGCCGACCAGCAGCGAGATCGCGGCAATCGAGCCAAGCATCAGCGACAGGGTGTTTTGCGTGCGCGCCTCGGCCTGAATCATTGCGGCGTTGTTGGTCAATTCGAAATCCTTTTTGCCGTTGTGCAGACGCAGCATCAGCTGTTCGATGGCGTGTTCGGCCTCTTTGACCTTGCGCGCATCGGTGGCGGCGATGGCCACGTATTCCGGATCGTGGGTGCCGAACAGGCGCACGCTGGCCGCCGAATAGGGTACGGCGATGCGGTCGTCACTGTCGGAATCACCGGAGCTGGCGCCTTTTTCCGCGAGCACGCCGACCACCTGAAACGGCACGTTTTCGATAAGGATGTATTGGCCGATCGGGTTGGCCACGTCCTTGAGTAATTTGTTGCGCACCTTATGGCCGATCACCGCGACGGCCGAGGCGTTTCGCTCGTCCTGCTCGGTGAAGTAACTGCCTTCCACCACCGGCCAATTGAAGATCGCCGGGAAGTTGGTGTCGTTGCCGCCGACGTAACTCAAGTGGTCAGCATTGCCGTAACGCACGCCAGCCTCGGTGCCGATCACCGGCATGATGCGTTGCACTTGCGGCAGGCTCGCCAGCGCGCGGACATCGTCGAGGGTGATGATTCCCGGTGGCGTGCGCGGGTTCGGTGCCGAGCCGCTCAGGTACAGAATGTTCGAACCGAACGCGCCCATTTGCGCCATGACCTGACGCTTGCTGCCTTCACCGACGGCGAGCATCACCACCACTGAAGCCACGCCGATGATGATGCCGAGCAACGTCAGCGCGGTGCGGAAGCGGTTGATCCACATCACTCGCCACGCCGCGTGCAGGGCGTCCACCAGTTCGCCCTTCCAGGCGCCAGTGGCTTCGGCACCTTCGCTCAGACGCTTGCGCAAGTCGACCGCTTGCAAGGCGCCGGGGTTGGCGCTGGTCTGGGCGTCGGGGTTGTCTTTGGCGCTGTCGCTGATGATCAAGCCATCGCTGATTTCGATGATGCGTTTGGCCCGCGCCGCCACTTCGCGATCGTGGGTGATGAGAATCACCACGTGGCCCTGACTGGCCAGTTCGTCGAGCAGCGCCATGACTTCTTTGCCGCTGTGGCTGTCGAGGGCGCCGGTCGGTTCGTCGGCGAGAATGATGTGACCGCCGTTCATCAAGGCGCGGGCAATCGACACCCGTTGCTGCTGACCGCCGGACAACTGATGCGGACGGTTGCCGGTGCGTTCGGCGAGGCCGAGACGGTCGAGCAGGGCGGCGGCGCGGGCATGCCGTTCGGTGGCCGGAGTGCCGGCATAGATCGCCGGCATCTCGACGTTTTCCTGGGCCGAGCCGGACGGAATCAGATGATAACCCTGAAACACGAAACCGAAGGCTTCACGGCGCAGCCAGGCCAATTCATCGCTGTCGAGGCCGGCGACGTTTTCCCCGGCGAAACGGTATTCGCCACAGGTCGGTCGATCGAGGCAGCCAAGAATGTTCATCAGCGTCGATTTGCCGGAGCCGGACGCGCCGACAATCGCGACAAATTCGCCAGCGTGGATCGACAGGTCGATGCCGCGCAGCACGTGAACTTCAGGCGCGTCGCCGCCACCGTAGGATTTGCGAATGTCCTGCAGGTCGATCAGGGGCGTTTGCATTCAACCCCCGCTGCCAGTGGCCGGGCCGATCAGCAGATGATCGCCTTCGCTGAGGCCGTCGAGGATCTGCACCTTGAGCCGATCACTGATGCCGGTGCGCACTTCGCGCGATTCGATGTTGCCGTTGGCAGCGACGACTTGCGCGGTCTGCCGGTCAGCTTTGACGCTGCCTTGCAGGGCGGCGACTGGCGCGGTGAGCACGTCTTTGGCCTGATTGGCGACGAAGAACACCTGCGTGGTCATTTCCGCCATCAGCGCGTTGTCGGCGTTATCGACATCAAGCAGAACGGTGTAGAGCACCACGCGGGCGCTGCCGCTTTTGCTGGTGCTGGTCGGGCTGCCGCCGCCCTGGCTGGTTTGATCGAGGGGTTTGGGCGGCACCGGCAGGATCTGCCGCACGGTGCTGCTCCAGCGCCGATTACCGCCGCTGAGCGTGGTGAAGTAAGCGCTCATGCCCGGTTTGACGTGACCGATATCCGCCTCGGAAACCTCGGCCCACACGGTCATCGGCGACAGTTTGGCGATGCGCAGAATCAGCGGTGTCTGTTGCTGGGCGTTGAGGGTCTGGCCT
Source organism: Pseudomonas sp. PS01303 (assembly GCF_029959385.1). NCBI lineage: Bacteria > Pseudomonadati > Pseudomonadota > Gammaproteobacteria > Pseudomonadales > Pseudomonadaceae > Pseudomonas > Pseudomonas sp. PS01303. The sequence goes on along the minus strand of NZ_JASCPK010000018.1, from coordinate 6,274 downwards.
TCGCGCGCATCGAGAGCGACCACGGTGCCGGCCATTGGCGCGTAAATGCGCGTGTAGCCGAGCTCGGCCTGATCGCTACGCAAGCTCGCTTCGGCCTGGCGGATCTGCGCCTGGAACATGTCGATGCGCGCTTGCGTGGCTTTCAGCTCGGCGCGGGCGGTTTGCACGTCTTCTTCGCGGGTTGCGCCGCCGGCAGCGAGGTTTTGCTGACGCTGATATTTCTGCTGTGCAAGCTCATGTTGCGCGCGCTGTTCCTGCAATTGCGCCTTGAGGTTTTCGATCGAGAAGCGCCCGGCGTCGAGTTTGGCCTTTTGCGTCGACGGGTCGATTTCCACCAGCAACTGGCCCTCTTTGACCACGTCACCGACTTCGACGTGAATCTTCTGGATTTGTCCGGAAGCCTGCGCACCGACATCCACATAGCGTCGCGGTTGCAGGGTGCCGAGGGCGGTGACGCTGCTTTCTATATCGCCGCGCGACACTTGCACGGTGGCGAATTTATCCCGGCCCGGCGGCAACATTTGCCACGCGGCATAGCCGACGACGGGGATCAGACAAAGGACTACGAGCAGGGCGCGTCGGGCGGGGCGGGGACGTTTCATGCAGGGTTCCGGCCAGTGGAATTCGGCCCGTCGTCCGGCCGCCGCGCACAGAGGGGGCAGCGCTGAACGCTGTCGCGGAGCGCGACAGACACGGGGAGCTGTCCTGTAAACGAGGAAAGAGCGGCGGAATTTAAGCGTTGACACACGAAGTAACAGCTATAGCGCAGCACTATTTATCGGGCAGCGGCAAACACCACTTTAAATCTATATGAGAATTACTATAAATTACGCACCTCAAGTTGCCACTATCTTGCTACTGCGTTTCACGCCGTCGTCAATCGGTGTGCTCAAGGACAGAAACCGCACGTTTGCGGCCGGGAGTCATGTTGGAAAACTACTATCGCGAGCTGGTGTGTTTCCTCAACGCCAAGCTCGGCAATCGTCAGATTGCCGAAGATGTGGTGCATGACGCCTATCTGCGGGTGCTGGAACGTTCCAGCGATACCCCGATCGAGCAACCGCGCGCGTTTCTTTATCGCACGGCGCTGAATCTGGTCATCGACGACCATCGGCGCAATGCCTTGCGCCAGGTCGAATCACTCGATGTGCTCGACAACGAAGAGCGCTATTTCACCCCGTCGCCCCACAGCACCCTCGATCACGGCCAGCGTCTGGAAATGCTCCAGCGCGCGTTGGCAGAACTGCCGCCGCTGTGTCGCGACAGTTTTCTGCTGCGCAAGATCGAAGGCCTGTCGCACCCGGAAATCGCCGAACAGTTGGGCATTTCCAAGGCGCTGGTGGAAAAACACATTGTCAATGCGATGAAACATTGCCGCGTGCGGATCAAACAATGGGACGCCCATTGAGCCGACTTCGTTAAATTTTATTTCACTGTCCTCGTTCCTACTCAACAGACGACCTGCTGTCCTGCTCAAGGCCGGTCAGGTCACTTAGGCTCTCCATGCCCCTTGTTGAGGGGTTCCTCCAGAGGACACTGGAAATGACTCAGGCAATTGCATCGCCCATCGTTCACGACCTGATTGGCGTCGGTTTCGGCCCTTCGAACCTGGCGCTGGCCATCGCTCTGCAAGAGCGCGGCCCGATCCATGGCGAGCTGGATGTGCTGTTCCTCGACAAGCAGGCCAATTACAGCTGGCACGGCAACACCCTGTCGACGCAAAGCGAGTTGCAGATTTCCTTCCTCAAGGATCTGGTGACCCTGCGCAATCCGACCAGCCCGTACTCGTTCGTCAACTACCTGAAGGATCACGGCCGTCTGGTCGACTTCATCAACCTCGGCACTTTTTACCCGTGCCGCATGGAGTACAACGACTACCTGCGCTGGGTTGCCGGCAAGTTCACCGAGCAGAGCCGTTACGGCGAAGAAGTGCTGACCATCGAGCCGGTGCTGCACAACCATCAGGTTGAAGCGTTGCGCGTAATTTCCCGAGGCAGCGACGGCCAGCAACATGTGCGCACCACCCGTTCGGTAGTGGTCAGCGCCGGTGGTACGCCGCGTATTCCCGAGGCGTTCAAAGCGCTGAAGGGCGACAGCCGTGTGTTCCACCACTCGCAATATTTGTCGCAAATGGCCAAGCAGCCGTGCGTGAACAATCAGCCGATGAGCATCGCAATCATCGGCGGCGGGCAGAGTGCGGCGGAAGCGTTTATTGATCTGAATGATTCGTTCCCGTCGGTGCAGGTCGACATGATCCTGCGCGGCTCGGCACTGAAACCTGCGGACGACAGTCCGTTCGTCAACGAAGTGTTCTCGCCGGAGTTCACCGACCTGGTGTTCCAGCAGAACAGCGCCGAGCGTGAGCGTCTGGTCAACGAGTACCACAACACCAACTACTCGGTGGTCGACATCGACCTGATCGAGCGCATCTACGGCATCTTCTACCGCCAGAAGGTCTCCGGGATTGCCCGTCACGCGTTCCGTACGCTGACCACAGTCGAGAGCGCTACTGCGACTGAAAACGGTATCGAACTGGCGGTGCGCAACAACGCCACCGGCGAAGTCACCGTTCGCCATTACGACGCCGTTGTATTGGCCACCGGTTACGAGCGGCAGATGCACCGCAAACTGCTGGCGCCGCTGGAAGAGTACCTCGGTGATTTCGAGGTCGACCGTAATTACAAACTGATCACCGACGAGCGCTGCAAGGCCGGCATCTACATGCAGGGCTTCTGCCAGGCCAGCCATGGTCTGAGCGACACCTTGCTGTCGGTGCTGCCGATTCGTGCGGACGAGATCGCCGGCTCGCTGTATGAGCATGGCAAAAACCGTGGGCATCGGTCGATGGCGGATCTGTTGTTGGCGACTGCCAGCTGATAAGGCGAAAAGATCGCAGCCTTCGGCAGCTCCTACATCAAGATCGTTCCCACGCTCTGCGTGGGAATGCCTCAACGGACGCTCCGCGTTCGGCCTTCGACAGGGACGCGGAGCGTCCCGGGCTGCATTCCCACGCAGAGCGTGGGAACGATCATCCTGAACCCTTCCTGAACATCCCCCACATTCCCCAACGCACTGCCTTTTGCGGGTTTACTCTCCAATCATCGGGGCGTAAGCTTCGCGCGTTTTCATCAATAGCGGAGACCCACAGTGGGTACTTGTTCGAGTGACAGTTGTCGGCCGGTCTCGGTAACCGGCAGATTCTCGGCAAGATAACGCGCAGACTTTCTCTGTCGTTGTCTCGCCGTAAAAGCGAGCAGCGGCATCCCGTGCATGACCCGTCCTGGGCCATGGCTAGACGTCCTTCTCATCGACGCTGAACAGAGCGTGGTTTCGACTTTATTGTCGTGATCGCAGCCCTATCGACACGCCTGTCTTTTCTGACCGGCGCGCCAAGCCTTGCCGTGCCGGTTTTTCCGGCGGACGAGGCGCGGCCGTACCTGCTTGACGGTTTCCCGGCTGACCACAGGGGCAACAGCCATGAAACTTACGCTCAAGGAATTCTTCGCAGGTTTTCTGCGCACCCGCCACATCGCCCGACACTTCCGTCGTCTGGCGCTGCTGGAATCGATCAACGACACCACGGTCAGCCGTGAAGTCCCGCCGACTCTGGCCAACACTCTGGTCGATGCCGCGCATTGCGACAGCGGTGTGCTGCTGTCGTCATTGGGCACGCATTCCGATGGCCTGACCGATTTCGAAGTCGATGCGCTGCGTGCGCAATACGGCCTTAACGAAGTCGAACACGAGCAGCCGCTGCCGTGGTGGACTCACCTGTGGCACTGCTACAAAAACCCGTTCAACCTGCTGCTGACCCTGTTGGCGGTGATCTCGTGGCTGACCGAAGACCTCAAGGCCGCCGTGGTGATTTTCTCCATGGTGGTGCTGTCGACGCTGCTGCGCTTCTGGCAGGAAAGCAAATCCAACCAGGCCGCCGATGCACTGAAAGCCATGGTCAGCAACACCGCCACCGTGATGCGCCGAGACGCGCCACGCAGCGAATTGCCGATCAAACAATTAGTACCGGGCGACCTGATCGTGCTCTCGGCCGGTGACATGATTCCTGCCGATTGCCGCGTGCTCAGCGCCAAGGATCTGTTCGTCAGCCAAGCGGCGATGACCGGTGAATCGATGCCGGTGGAGAAGTTTCCACGCCAGGCTGATCGCGACACACGTAACCCGCTGGAGCTGGACAACATCCTGTTCATGGGCACCAACGTGGTGTCCGGCACAGCAGTGGCGGTGATTCTCACCACCGGTAACAGCACCTATTTCGGTGCGCTGGCCCAGCGTGTTGGCGCAACTGATCGTGCAGTGACTTCGTTCCAGCAAGGCGTCAACAAAGTCAGCTGGCTGTTGATCCGTTTCATGTTCGTGATGGCGCCGCTGGTGCTGTTCATCAACGGTTTCACCAAGGGTGACTGGACGGAAGCACTGCTGTTCGCGCTGTCGATTGCCGTCGGCCTGACCCCGGAAATGCTGCCGATGATCGTTACCTCGACGCTGGCCAAAGGCGCGGTGTTTCTGTCGCGCAAAAAAGTCATCGTCAAGCGCCTCGATGCGATCCAGAACTTCGGCGCGATGGACGTGCTGTGCACCGACAAGACCGGCACGCTGACGCAGGACAAGATCTTCCTCGCGCGCAATGTCGACGTGTGGGGCGCCGATTCCGATGACGTGCTGGAAATGGCCTACCTCAACAGCTACTACCAGACCGGCCTGAAAAACCTGCTGGATGTCGCGGTGCTGGAACACGTGGAAATCCACCGCGAACTGAAAGTCGGCACAGCGTTTCGCAAGGTCGATGAGATCCCGTTCGACTTCAATCGTCGGCGCATGTCGGTGGTGGTCGAAGGGCGCGGCCAACCGCATCAACTGATCTGCAAAGGCGCGGTGGAAGAAGTGCTGGCGGTGTGCAGCCGCGTGCGTCACGGCGACGTCGATGAAGCCTTGAGCGATGAATTGCTGACCAAGATTCGTCAGGTCACCGCAGCATTCAACGCTGAAGGCTTGCGCGTGGTGGCCGTGGCCGCTCGCTCGATGCCCGAAGGTCGCGAAATTTATAGCCTGGCCGATGAACAGGAACTGACGCTGATTGGTTACGTGGCGTTCCTCGATCCACCAAAAGAAAGCACTGCGCCCGCGCTGAAAGCCTTGGCCGAACATGGCGTGGCAGTGAAAGTGCTGACCGGCGACAACGAACTGGTGACCGCGAAGATCTGCCGCGAAGTCGGCCTCGCGCAACAAGGCTTGCTGCTGGGCAACGACGTCGAGCGCATGAGCGATGCCGAACTGGCGGTGGCCGTAGAGACCACCAATGTCTTCGCCAAACTGACGCCGTCGCACAAGGAGCGCATCGTGCGCATCCTTAAAGGCAATGGTCACGTGGTCGGGTTCATGGGCGACGGCATCAACGATGCGCCTGCGCTGCGTACCGCCGACATCGGTATTTCCGTGGACAGCGCGGTGGACATCGCCAAGGAAGCGGCCGACATCATCCTTCTGGAAAAGAGCCTGATGGTGCTGGAGGAGGGCGTGCTCGAAGGGCGGCGCACCTTCGCCAACATGCTCAAGTACATCAAGATGACCGCCAGCTCCAACTTCGGCAACGTGTTCTCGGTGCTGGTCGCCAGTGCGTTTATTCCGTTCCTGCCAATGCTGCCGATGCACCTGTTGGTGCAGAACCTGCTCTACGATATTTCGCAGATCGCCATTCCGTTCGATAACGTCGACGAGGAAATGCTGAAAAAACCACAACGCTGGCAGCCGGGCGACGTCGGGCGCTTCATGCTGTTTTTCGGCCCGATCAGCTCGATCTTTGACATCACCACGTTCGCCTTGATGTGGTACGTCTTCGATGCCAACACCCCGGATCACCAGACGCTGTTCCAGTCCGGCTGGTTCGTGGTCGGGCTGCTGACCCAGACGCTGATCGTGCACATGATCCGCACGCCGAAGATTCCGTTCCTGCAAAGCCGTGCCGCCATGCCGCTGCTGGTGATGACCGGAATCATCATGGCGGTCGGCATCTTCCTGCCGATGGGGCCGCTGGCGCACTACTTCAAATTGCAGGCGCTGCCGTCGCTGTACTTCGTATTCCTGCCGGTGATCCTGCTGGCGTACATGGCGCTGACCCAAGCGGTGAAAGGCTTCTACATCCGCCGGTTCGGCTGGCAATAACAGCAACACCGCTCCCCCCTGTAGGAGCTGCCGAAGGCTGCGATCTTTTGATCTTGTTTTCAAAAGGCAACATCAAACGATCGCAGCCTTCGGCAGC
>NZ_JASCPK010000189.1:0-8966 GCF_029959385.1 Pseudomonas sp. PS01303 | reverse complement strand
GCCGAAGGCTGCGATCTTTTGCTGTTGATTGTAAGAAACAAGATCAAAAGATCGCAGCCTTCGGCAGCTCCTACAGGGGTTGTTTTAACCCTTCAGGCTTTGTCGGCTTTGCCGGCAGCAGCGGCGAACTTCGCCAGGCGCACGTCCAGATGCCGTGGCCGGTGGCCGTGGTCTTCGGCGCGTTCTTTGCGGCGGATGGCGTTGCGTACCATCAGCGAACCGAGGTAACGAATCGGCTCCGGCGGAAAATACCCCAGCGGCCCGTTCACAATCGGCGAACGCGTCCAGGCGTTATCCATCCCCTGCACCAGCGACGCCAGAATCTGCCCGCCCATATGACAAGGCCCCACCCCGCTGCCGGAATAGCCAAACCCGTAAAACACATTGCCGCTGCTGCTCATCTGCCCGAAAAACGGCAAACCGGTCACCGAGCGATCCGACGGCCCGTTCCACGCCGCATCGACTTTCACATCGCTGAACGCCGGGAAGAAGTCATCCAGACTGCGCTTGAGCAACCCGGCATACGGCGACGGCTGATCGAACACCGGCAGCATCCGCCCGCCAAAGGCAAAGGTGTTGCCGCCCTTGCCGAGCATAATCCGGCCGTCCGGGGTGTTGTGGTAGTAGTGCACGAAAATCCGCGAATCGAGCACGGTCACACCGCTGGTCAAACCGATCTCCTGCAACAGATCCGGGCGCGGTTCGGTGATCAGCATGTCGCTGGAAACAATCGCCACGCTGCGTTCGAACTGCGGAAAAGCCCGGGCCATCCATGCGTTCATCGCCAGCACCACGCGGTCGGCGATGATGTTGCCGTTGGGCGTCTGAATGCGCGCCGGGCGCCCTTCCTCCAGCCCGGTCATTGCTGTGTTTTCATGGATCGTCACGCCCAGTTGCAACGCCACACGCCGCAATCCGCGCACCAGTTTGCCCGGTTGCACACTGGCCGCCGCTGGCGAAAACCAGCCTTCCAGATGTTTGCTGGAACCGGCCATGCGCTGCACATCCGCGACCGGCCGCTGGGTGAACGAGTTGATGCCGTTACGCTCCAGCGCTGCGATCACCGCATCGGTCGAGCCGACTTGTGCGCGGTTGGTCGCGGTGTATAGCGTGCCGTCGAGGCGGTAATCGGCATCGACGCCGTACTGCTCGCAAAACTCGCCGATCGCATGAATGCTGCGCTCGGATTCCTTGACCAGACGCACCGCCTCCTCGACGCCAAACAGGCGTTCCAGGGTGAAATATTTCGCCGACCATGACAGCGCACAACCGCCGTTACGGCCACTGGCGCCAGCGCCGCAGATGTCGGCTTCGATCAGCCGCACGTCGAGTTCAGGGTTCTGTTGCTTGAGCATGATCGCCGTCCACAACCCGGTGTAACCGCCGCCAACGATGCACACGTCGGTGCGCACTTCGCCTTGCAGCGGCGGGCAAGTCTCGGACGTATCAGCCTGCAAGGCCTGCTCCAGCCAAAACGGTCTCATGGGATTTCTCCAGTCAGTGGGCCACGGCGCAGCCTGCCGCGAACGTCGCAGCAGGCCACGCGGCAGCGGGTTGTCAGGTACGCAGAGGTTTGATGGTCAGCGGGCAATTGGGGATTGAGGCGCGCGGCTCCATGACGCCGACCGGGCGGCTGTTCCAGTGCGGGATCAGCACCAGCGCCGAGAACAGGGCGCAACCGGCGAAAACGATGAACACCGTCACCGAGTCGAAGTAACCCGGCAGCAAACCACCGAGTACCGCACCGACCGAACCGCAACCGTTAACAAAACCGGCCGCCGTGGCGCCCGCCTTGGCTTTACCGAAATCGATGGCGGCCGCACCGCTGATCATCGAGTCCGGGCCATACAGGGTCAGGCCCATGACAAACAGCAGCGCGACCACCAGCAACACACTGCCGGTTTGCAGCGCGGCCATAAACAGCGCCAGCGTCACGGTCAGCGCCAGCAAACTGATGACGCAGGCCGGCATGCGCCGCGCACCGAACAGTTTGTCCGAGGCCAGACCGATGAGGATCGGCCCAAGCAATCCGGCCAGTTCGAACGAGGTCGGAATAATCGCCGCGCCGACCTTTCCGACACTCGGCATCTGTTCAAACACGATCACCGGGCCCCACAACAGAATCGCGTAACGCGCCGGTTTCAACATGAAATACGCCAGACCGAGCACCAACACCGTGCGGTTGCGCAGGATTTCCTTGAGCGGCTCCCACACGCTTAGCTTGCTGTTGGCTGCGGTTTCCTCAGCGGTCAGTACCGGTTCCGGATCGACTTCCGGCAGGCCGACGTCTTCCGGTTTATTGCGCTGGAAGATAAAGAACAGTACCGCGACCACTGCCACCACCACCGCGCTGGAAATAAACGCCGCGTGCCAACTGCCGATCAACGTATACGCCCACCAACCGGCGAACGGCGACGCAACCAGACCGCCAAACGCGTAGCAGGAACTCCATAAGCCAAGCACCCGCCCGCGTTCCTTCGCAGGAAAAAAACTGCCAAGGTTTTTACACAACCCCGACCATCCTGTGGACTGCGCCAGGCCTTGTATCAGCATGCAGGTGGCGAAAATCGGAAGCGTGGCGTAACTGCCCATCACCAACGCGGCTGCGGCGGAAATCAGCAAGCCGCCGAGCACCACGACCCGTGGGCCAAAGCGGTCGGCGAGCATGCCCCAGGTGAATTGGCCCACGGCATACGCCGCCAGATAGATGGCGTCGAGGTTGGCCATGGCCATTTTGTCGAGCATGAAGGTCGGGTCTTCGGCGATGCCCAGTTTGGCCACCGAAAAGGCTTTGCGGGTGAAGTAGAAAGCGGCGTACGCAAGCCAGGTAATCGCGAAAATCTGCACGCGCCAACGTGCGATGGTGCCGATGTGCTTGTTCATTGTGGTTCTGACCTCAGGGTGTGAGTGTGCCGGCAGAATCGTTAAGCAAAACGCCTGTGTTTTTATTGTTGAGCACTGCGATACCACCCTTCCCTATGGCGGTACCGGTCAGATGAGGCCTGCGGTTGCACGCACAGGCTCATGGCCAACGCCGCTGCTCGACCGAGCAGTCAGCGATGGCGTGAGCCGATCAAAGCAATTACTGTTTAATAAATAAAATCGATTTATCGTATTTCACTCATAAGCTCAGCTTGTTACTGAACTGATCTCGCACCAGGAGTCGCCATGGCAGTCTCCCACGCCCAACTCAAAGCCTTCCACGCCGTCGCGGTGCATGGCAGCTTCACCAAAGCCGCCGAGCGGCTCTACCTCACGCAACCGGCGATTTCCGACCAGGTGCGCAAACTGGAAGAACGCTTTGGCGTTTTGCTTTTTCACCGCAATAAACGTTCCGTGCGCCTGACCGATCTGGGCGAACGCTTGCTGGCGATCACCCAGCGGCTGTTCGTGATCGAAGCCGAAGCGCAGGAATTGCTCCAGGAATCCCAGGCCTTGCAGACCGGCAGCCTGATTCTGGCGGTGGATGCGCCGGTGCATGTACTGCCGCAGATCGCGCGGTTCTGCGAGCGCTATCCGGGGATCAGCGTAAAGATCGAGACCGGCAACACCGACGAATCGCTGTTTCGTCTGTTCAACTATCAGGCCGATCTGGCTCTGCTCGGGCGTGATGTCAGTGATGAACGCTTGCTCTGTGTTCCGTTGCGTAACGATCCGATGGTCGCGTTTGTGTCGCGTAATCACCCGTGGGCCGAGCGCGAATCGATTTGCCTGGCGGATCTCGATGACACGCCGTTGGTGTTGCGCGAACACGGTTCGGTAACCCGGCAAACCCTGGAAGAAGAAATGGCCCGGGCCGGGTTCCGCATTCGTCCGGCGATTCAGGTCGAAGGCCGGGAAGCGGCGCGGGAGGCCGTGGTGGTGGGGATTGGCGTTGGCGTGGTGTCGGCGGCGGAATTTGGTGCGGATTCGCGGGTGTGCGCGTTGCCGATCATCGACTGCACGCGGCGCCTGACGGAAACGCTGGTGTGCCTGCGCGAACAGAGTTCGCGGCGCGTGGTGGCGACGTTTCTGGAAATGGTGCGCGAGAGTCTGGCGTAACGTCGGAATTTTCGTATTCAGTCGAATCGAGATCGTCGGCTACACTGGCGCCTGAGCTCCTGTGACAAATTATTTCCCAACACCTTTCGCAGAGTTGCGATCACGGAATCGAAGAACGCATCGTGAAAAAACTAATCAATTCCGTTCGAGATCATTTCTGGAAGAAATGGATTCGCCAGCACGATTGTAAAGTCGCGGGCGGCATTTCCTCCTTGCACAAGCGATCCAGGCTGACGCTCGAGGAGCACGTGTCCATCGGTTATGTGGTGATCGAGTCGAAACACCTGACCATCGGTGCGCACACCTACATTCGCAGCGATTGCGTGCTGTCCGCCGTGTCCTCGATTGGGCGGTTCTGCTCGATCAGCACCCGCTGCTTTATCGGTCAGCAAAAGAGTTCTCACCCGACAGACTGGCTCAGTTCCCATCCCTTCCAGTACACCGACACCGCCCTGACGTTCGACCCGGTGGTGGCCGACGTCACCATCGGCCACGACGTCTGGATCGGGCACAGCGCGATGATTCTTGAAGGGGTGCAGATCGGCACTGGCGCGATTATCGCGACGCGTGCGCTGGTGACTCAGGATGTGCCGCCCTACGCGATCGTTGCCGGTACGCCGGCAAAAATCATCAAGTATCGGCATGACCCACAGACCATCGAAAGGCTGCTCAAGAGTCAGTGGTGGAATCTCGATGTGAAGCTGTTGCAGACGCTGCCGTTGAACGATCCGGCTGCCGCGCTGGATCTGCTCGAAGGCATGCAGTTGAAGCAGGCGGATTACCCGAGAATCGAGGTCACGCGCAAAACTACAGCGATCCTGCCGGCGCAAGCGCAGTTGGCGATTGCTTGATTCAGGCCGGTGCCAAACCGAAAAAAGCCTGAATCAAGCGCAATTCCCGACGGCGCTCCATGCAACCGATCATGTGCCGGTTGACCAAGCCGTCGCCGACAATCGGAATCGCCACCACGCGCGGGTCATGGCTGACCTCCACCGATGACACCACGCCGACGCCCAACTCGGCGGCCACCGCTTCCGTCACCGCCTCGCGGCTGTCCAGCTCCAGCAGCACACGCGGATGGATTGCGGCCTGCGCACAGGCCTCGTCAAACGTTCGCCGGGTGATCGAACTCGGTTCGCGCAGCACCATGATCACTTGATCCAGCTCCTTGAGTTTCACCTCGCCTTGGCGGGTTGCCCACGGATGCGCGGCGGGCACCAGTGCGCAAATCCGCGACTCGCTCAGCGCTTGCAGGTGCAGGCCTTTGCGCGGCTCGACTTCGGTCAATACCGCGACGTCCGCGTGCTCGGATAACAGCGCCGCCAGGGTTTCCTGGGCATTGCCCAAACGCAGATTCACCGTGATCCCCGGGTAGCGCGCGCGCAGGCTCGCCAACATCGGCATGACCATGTGCGGGCCGTCCGCCGCCACTTCGAGGCGCCCGGTGAGCAATTGCCGATTGGCTTCGAGCATGGTCTGCGCCTCTTCCGCGAGGCCAAACATCGCGCGGGTGATCGCCGCCAGTTTGGTGCCCTCCTCCGTCAACTCCACCCGTCGCGCGGTGCGCCGCAACAGGGTGATCTGGTAGTGCTCCTCCAGCGCCTTGATGTGCCCGGTGACCGCCGGCTGGCTGATGAATAACCGCGCAGCGGCGCGGGTGAAGCTGCCTTCGCGGGCCACAGCATCGAAGGCGCGCAGTTGGAACAGGTTCATGGATAACTCTCACTGATGGCTGGCATAACAACAAACAATTTGATTGATGCAACACCGAATTGCAACGTATGCCTCGTAGCTTCATCCCACAGCGCTATCCGAGGACACACGAATGAGTATTGCCGAACCCATCCTGCTCACTCCCGGCCCGTTGACCACTTCGGCCCGCACCCGTCAGGCGATGATGGTCGACTGGGGGTCATGGGATGACCGCTTCAACCAACTGACTGCCAGCCTCTGCGAACAATTGCTGGCGATCCTCAACGGTGCCGCCACTCACCATTGCGTGCCGTTGCAGGGCAGCGGCACCTTCGCCGTCGAAGCGGCCATCGGCACCCTGGTGCCGCGCGACGGCAAAGTGCTGGTGCTGATCAACGGCGCTTACGGCAAACGACTGGCGAAAATCTGCGAAGTGCTCGGCCGCTCGTTCAGCACCTTCGAAACCGCTGAGGACGAACCGACCACCGCCGCTGACGTCGACCGCTTACTGCGCGCCGACAGTGATATCACTCACGTCGCGCTGATTCATTGTGAAACCAGCACCGGGATTCTCAATCCGCTGCCAGAGATCGCCCACGTCGTCGAACAGCACGGCAAACGCCTGATCATCGACGCCATGAGCTCCTTCGGCGCCCTGCCGGTGGACGCACAGAAAGTGCCGTTCGACGCACTGATCGCCGCGTCCGGCAAGTGTCTGGAAGGCGTGCCGGGGATGGGTTTCGTCTTCGCTCGCAAGGAAGCGCTGGCCGCGGCGGCTGGTAATTCGCACTCGCTGGCGATGGATCTGTTTGATCAACACGCTTATATGCAGAAAACCGGTCAATGGCGCTTCACCCCCCCGACCCACGTGGTCGCGGCGCTGCACGAAGCGCTGCTGCAATACAACGAAGAAGGTGGTTTGCCGGCACGCCATGCGCGTTATGCCGCCAACTGCCAGGCCTTGATGGAAGAGATGGGCAAGCTCGGTTTGCGCAGCTTTCTGCCGGCGGCGATTCAGGCGCCGATTATTGCCACGTTCCATGCGCCGAGTGATCCGCGTTATCAGTTCAAGGACTTCTACGAACGGGTCAAAGCCAAGGGTTACATCCTTTACCCGGGCAAGCTCACTCAGGTTGAGACCTTCCGTGTCGGCTGCATCGGTCATGTCAGCCCGGACCAAATGCGCCAAGCGGTGGCGGCTGTTGGTGAAGTGCTGCGTGAGATGGAAGTCCTCGAAATCTGAACTCCACACAAATCCCCTGTAGGAGTGAGCCTGCTCGCGATGAGGCCGTGTCAGTCGACGACGATGTTGAATGAACAACCGCTATCGCGAGCAGGCTCACTCCTACAGTTTGAATTGCATTGCCATTACAGGAATTTGATCAACATGAACTACGTCAATCCAAGCAAGCTGCAAGCCGCGATCCTCGACTGGGCCGGTACCGTGGTCGATTTCGGTTCGTTCGCGCCGACGCAGATTTTCGTCGAAGCCTTCGCCGAATTCGATGTGCAGGTCTCCATCGAAGAAGCCCGTGGCCCGATGGGCATGGGCAAGTGGGATCACATCCGCACCCTCTGCGATCAGCCGCAGGTCGCCGAGCGTTATCGCAAGGTTTTCGGCCGCACGCCGACCGATGACGACGTCACCGCGATTTACAACCGCTTCATGCCGCTGCAGATCGAGAAGATCGCCGAGCACTCGGCGCTGATTCCCGGCGCGCTGGAAACCATCGCCAACCTGCGTCAGCAAGGGATCAAGATCGGCTCCTGCTCCGGCTATCCGAAGCAGGTCATGGACAAAGTCGTCGAACTGGCCGCCACCAACGGTTATGTCGCCGACCACGTGGTTGCCACCGACGAGGTGCCGAACGGTCGCCCTTGGCCGGCTCAGGCACTGGCCAACGTGATTGCCTTGGGCATCGACGACGTCGGCGCCTGCGTGAAGATCGACGACACCGTGCCGGGCATCCTCGAAGGCCGTCGCGCCGGGATGTGGACGGTTGCGCTGATCTGCTCGGGCAACGCGCTGGGTCTGGATTACGAAGGTTTCCGCGCCTTGGGCAGCGATGAACTGGCCAGCGAGCGCAAGCGCATCCACGCGCTGTTCGAGAGCTCGCGTCCGCACTACATGATCGACACCATCACTGATTTGCCGGAAGTGATTGCCGACATCAACAAGCGTCTGGCCAAGGGTGAGATGCCGCAATCGAGCTGATTGCCCGGCCCGCAGTAAACAAAAACGCCAGCGTCTGCCCGACGCTGGCGTTTTTTTTCATGAAACCCGTGATTCAGAGCATTGAAAGTCCGATCAGCCTCAGGCAAATCCGCCAAAGCGGATTACAGTTAAAGCATGCCGTCGCGCTAGAACGGCAGTTTTGACCCTGATCTGTGAGGAAACACCGTATGCCGTGGACAAGTTCCGAATCTCGCTACAGCACCGTGTCGGTTCTGCTGCACTGGCTGATGCTGGTGCTGTTGGTGCTGGTGTATGCCAGCATGGAATTGCGCGGCTTCTTCCCCAAAGGCAGCGGCGGCCGCACGCTGATCCGCGAAGTGCATTACATGCTCGGCCTGACCGTATTCGTGCTGGTGTGGTTTCGCCTGCTCGCGCGCAGCCTCGGCCCGGCACCGAAAATCTTCCCCGCTTCGCCACAATGGCAAACCGTACTGGCGCGGCTGATGCACTGGGCGTTGTACCTGTTCATGATCAGCATGCCGATCCTCGGCTGGCTGATCACCAGCGCCGAGGGGCATCAGGTGATGTTCTATGGTTTTGATCTGCCGCTGCTGGTGGGTGAGGACAAAGCCTTCGCCAAACAGGTGGAGGGCTGGCACGTGCTGATCGCCACGATCGGTTACTGGCTGATCGGCCTGCATGCGCTGGCGGGGATCTATCACCATTATGTGGTGAGGGATAACACGTTGCTGCGGATGATGCCGAAGCGCGGGTAAACCCACTGAGGCCTCATTGTGGCTGGCAAAGGAATCTAGCTGGGGCAATGCAAACCATTGTGGCAAGCAATGAAATCTATCTGGGTCAATGCAAACCATTGTGGCAAGCAATGGAATCTAGCTGGGTCAATGCAAACCATTGTGGCTGGCAATGGAATCTATCTGGGGGAATTAAAACCATTGTGGCGAGGGGATTTATCCCCGTTGGGCTGCGAAGCGGCCCCAAAACCTCAGCATGCGGTGAGTCAGGCTGAACTATGGTGGCTGGATTGGGGCTGCTT
>NZ_JASCPK010000188.1:0-9119 GCF_029959385.1 Pseudomonas sp. PS01303 | reverse complement strand
GCTGCGAAGCAGTCGTAAGACCGGCAAATGCGGTATGTCTGGAAGAATGAGGTGGCTGGTTTTGGGGCCGCTTCGCAGCCCAGCGGGGATAAATCCCCTCGCCACAGGGGTCTCCTGGCACAAATACCACTATGGTGGATCGTCAGGCAGCCACGGCCTGCTGCTGTTGATTCGGCAGCATCACCGCGCGCACCGAATTGCCCGGTTGCAGCTGCAAACGTTGCGCCGTGAGGCGATCAACCACCAGGCTGCTGCCGACGCGGCGACCGCGGGCGACGGTAATCCGGCAGTTTTCCAGACGACGGTTGTGGATCAGCCACAACGGCGCCTGTTCGTCCGGCGTGCCGAGGCTCAAGGTCAGTTCCAGGCTGTCGCGCACGGTGCGGATGTTGCGGATCGGCGCCTCAATCACCGGGCCGCCGTCAAAAATGTCGATGTAACCTTTGTGCGCAAATCCTTCGGCTTGAAGAATCTTCAGTGCCGGCTCGGTATTCGGGTGCGCCTGACCGATTGCAGCCTGCGCCTGTTCGGTGAGCAGGCAGGTGTACAGCGGCTGACGCGGCATCAGTTCGGCAATGAAGGATTTGTTGCCCAAGCCGGACAAGTGATCGGCATGGGTGAAATCCATCTGGAAAAAGTGTCGCCCCAGACTGTCCCAGAACGGCGAACAACCCTGCTCGTCAGCACTGCCGCGTAGTTCGGCGATCATCCTTTCGCCAAACAGATGCGGAAACTCGGCGACGAACAGCAAACGCCCCAACGACAACAGTCGTCCATTGCTGCCGGTGCGCTGATCATGGCGCAGGAACAGCGAACACAGCTCCGATTGCCCGGTCAGTTCGTTGTTGAGGAACAGCGTCGGAATCTGCCGCTGAATCCCCAGATCCGGTGCCGAACTCACAGTCAAACCAACGCGATAGTTGTACCAGGGCTCGCGCAAACCGACCGCGCCCGACATCGCACTGACGCCGATCACCCGCTGGTCATCGTCTTCGAGCACGAACAGATAGTCGGCGTCGGCGCGTTCCACCTGTTCGGCGAACGCACGTTGCGCCCAGCGCACCCGGTGCGCCAGGCGATCTTCGTTGGCCGGCAGGGTGGTGAACCCCGGGCCGGCCTGTTGAACCAGCGTCATTAACGCGGGCAGGTCGCTGACTTTGACCGGGCGGACAATCATGCGGTAACTCCTTTTACGCGCCTGTTCGGGCGGTTCACAGGGCAATCAGCCGGATCGGGCTGCCTTCGCTCACGTTCAATGCGGCGCACAGGGCCGGGGTGAGGGCCAGTGGTTGCCCTGGCTGATAATCCAGTTCGGCGACAATCGCGCGGTAACCGTGCAGCGCGTCATTGCTCAGCAGATAACGGCCACGCGCATCGATCTGTGGTTGCGAATGGACTTGAGCGGTCTGGCTATGGGTGATCGAGCGAATGTTCGCTGTGCGCGCATACAGCGTCGGGCCAGCGTCGAACAGGTCGATGTAGCTGTTGGTTTCGAAGCCTTCGCGCTGAAGAATATCGAAGGCTTCCTGACCGTCCGGGTGAATGCGACCGATACATTCCTGCGCCGCCAACGGCAGCATCGGCACGTAAATCGGGTATTGCGGCATCAGTTCGGCGAGAAAGCGCCGGCTCTGCAACCCGCACAGGCGCTCGGCTTCAACGTAGGGCAAGTCGAAAAAATGCTTGCCCAGTGCATCCCAGAATGGCGAGTTGCCGTCCGCATCGCTGTAACCGACGATTTCGGTAATCACTGCCTCGGCAAAACGTTGCGAATGAGCGGCGATAAACAGCAGCCGCGCTCGCGAGAGCAATTCAGAAAATGGCGTGCGCTCCAGCGCCGCGTCGATGTGGAAACCGCGCAGCAGGGTGTGATCGTTGAGGTCGTGGCACAGCGATAACGCCGGCACGCCGTGTTCGATGTTCAGCTCGCGCGAGGCACTGGTGAAGTGGCGATTGCGCAGGCTGTAGAACGGTTCATCAAAACCCGCCGTCGAGACAATCTCGGAGCAACCGACGAGGCGCCGGTTATCCAGATCTTCGAGCACGAAAAAGTAATTCTCCGGGCCGTGCGCGCTCGCATCGCGATCAAACGAAGCGCAGGACGCGGCGATTTTCTCGCGCAACCGTTCGCTGTCATCCGGCAGGGAGGTCACGCCCACCAGACTGTCGCGGGCCAATTGTTGCAACTGAGGCAGGTCGGTTATCTCGACTGGGCGTAAGACCAGCATGGATGTACTCCTGTATCAAAAGATTCGGCGAATTCGCCGAACCTGACTATCACTGTCGGTTTCCACGCGCGAAATCAGCGGTCGCCTGATTTGTTGTCAGACGCCGCCCTTTTTTATGTCAGCCATTGCTCGGATCGGGCAGTGCGGTGCTGGCGCCGAGCTTGTTGAGAAAGAACAGGTACACCAGCCCCAGTGCGATCCAGATCAGGCCGAGTTTTTGTGCATCGACGCCCATGTTGTACATGATGGCCGCGACGATGATGAAGCCGATCACCGGGCAGATCAGGTGGCGGATAACCTGGCCGGATTTCTGCCGACGCCAGTAGTAGTTGATCACCGTCAGGTGCAGCAGCATGAAACCGCTGAGTGCGCCGAAGTTGACCAGCGAGGTCAGGGTGTCGACCGAATTGATGAACAGGTAGCAGATCAGCAGCGACAGCACGGCCACGAGATAGATACTCAGGTACGGCGTGTTGTGTTTCGGGTGTACCTTGGCCAGCACTTTCGGCAGTTTGCCGTCGCGGGCCATGCCAAACAGCAGACGCGACACGGCGGCTTGCGAGGTGATCGCCACAGCAACGCCCCACGCCAATGCAGTCGCTACGCCGGTGACGGTGGCCAGCCAACTGCCAGCGGCGATTTCGGCGATTTCATAGAAGGCGGTGTCGGCGGATTTGAAGCCCATGCCGGCTGCCAGATCGGTGGCAATCCAGGTTTGCGCGACGAAAATCACCCCCATCACGATCAGCGTGATCAGTGCGGCTTTGCCGACGCTTTTGCCCGGATCACCTTTGATTTCCTCGGCGAGCGTCGAGATCGCGTCGAAGCCGAGGAACGACAGCACGGCAATCGATACCGCTTGCATCAGCAGGGCGAAGTTGAAGGTTTCCGGGTTGTACAGCGGCGCCAGGGTCAGCTCGCCATTACCGCCACCGTTGTGCAGGGCCGTCCACGCGTAGAACAGGAAAATGCCCAGCACGACCAACTGTGCCAGCAGAAAAATGATGTTCATCCGCGCCGTGAAAGTGATGCCGCGCAGGTTGACGAAAGTCGCGCTGACCAGGAACGCCAGAATGAAGCCGACTTTCGGAATGTCCGGATACAAATGATTGAGCGCCATCGCCGCGTACACATACAGTAGCGGTGGAATCAGTAGATAGTCGAGCAGCATCAGCCAGCCAGCGATGAAGCCGACGTGTTGATTGAGGCCGCGTTGCGCGTAGGAATACACCGAGCCGGCAATCGGAAAAGCCTTGGCCATGCTGCCGTAGCTCAGCGCGGTGAATAGCATTGCCACCATGCCAATGATGTACGCCAGCGGCACCATCCCCGGTGCCTCGGCGTTAACGTAGCCATACACGCCGAACGGGGCGATGGGGATCATGAAGATCATCCCGTACACCACCAGGTCGGTCAGCGTCAGGCTCCGTTTCAATTCTTGCTTGTAGCCGAATTCTTCAATTTCCATGAAGCGCAACTCCTTGTCAGCCAATCGGTCGTTTTAGTTGTTATGTCGGTCCATCGTTTGCAGCTTCAGCGGTCTTTCGTTACAGCAATGGCGCGAGGTATCCGGCCCAGCGCGATACGGCTTCGGGGCTGCGCAGCAAATCGTTGCGCACCTCGATCAGCACCGAGTCGAGGCCTCGGGCATCGCCGTGTACGGGCACGGTCATATCACCCAGTGGATCAATCTTGTACGGCTGATTGCCCGCGACTTTCAGCGGATGTTCGCCGAGGCCATCGAGCAGACGTTGCGCGTACTCCTTTGCTTGACCGAACAGCACGCCAATTTCCAGTGGTCGTGGCTGGCCGTAATACACCGGGGTGAAACTGTGGATCCCCACCACGCGCACCGGTTGACCCTGTGCAACGCGTTCATCGATCAGCGTCTGCAAACGCGCATGAAACGGCTTGAACAGCGTCTGACGTCGGTATTCGCGCGTGGCTTCGTCCAGCTCGCGGTTACCCGGAATCTGATAAATCTCGCTCTGTGCCGGAATGCTGTCCGGCGCATGGCGTGGGCGATTCAGGTCTATCAGCAACCGTGAATAGTTTGCGCTCAACAGCGTTGCGCCCAGTTGTTCCGATAATTGCTCGGCCAGTTGCAGCGCACCGATGTCCCAGGCGATGTGTTCACGCGCGGCGGCATCATCCAGGCCCAGATTGTTCAGGGCTTCGGGGATGTAGCGGCTGGCGTGCTCGCACACCAGAATCAAAGGATGCGTCGAGTCGGCGCGGCTCAGGTTGTAGACCGGTCGAGTAAACAACCCCAGCTCGGCGGATTCAGTACAGGCGTGCATAGTGCTCACACAGGTCAGCGGGCGAGAGCTGTTCCGTCAGCGCCAGTTCCTCGGTTTTAAGGGCGTGGTACGTGTCGAGCAACGGCTTGGGCAGCCATTCTTTGAAGGCTGCACTGTCGCGCAGGCAGTCCAGTGCCTGGGCCAGCGAGGCGGGCAGGGCGACAATGCCCCGAGCCTTGCGTTGCTCGTCGTTGAGTGAATCGGGAATTTCGTCGGTGATCGCGTTCAGCGCCAGACGCTGTTCGATGCCCAAACGTCCGGCGATCAGCAAGGCGGCCATGGCCAGATGCGGCGAGGCAGTGGCGTCCATGGCGCGGAATTCGAGGTTGAACTGGTGGGCCACGGATTTGCCGCCGAGAGTCACGGTCGGGCAGATGCGCAACGCCGCTTCCCGATTTTGCTGGCCGAGGCAGGCATAGGAAGCGCTCCAGTGATGTGGCTGCAAACGCTCATACGAAACCGGCGTTGGCGCGGTGAACGCACACAACGCTGGCAAGTAGTGCAGGATTCCTGCGGCCCAATGCTGACCGATGCTCGACAGACCGTTGCTGGTGCCCGCGTCGTACAGCATCGGCTGGCCGCCCAGATCGAGCAGGCTGACATGCAGATGCACACCGTTGCACACCGCTTCCGCTGCAGTTTTCGGCGCGAAACTCAGGTCGAGGCCCATTTGCCGGGCGATCTCCCGGGTGATCTCGCGCACGTTGACCGCGCGGTCTGCGGCCGCTACGCCGAGCGTCGGACGGCAGGTGATTTCGTATTGATGCTTGCCGTATTCGGGCAGGAACATTTCCGGCTCGACGCCGCCAGCACGCAGGGCGCTGAGTAACCAGCCACCGAATTCGGCACCTTGACGCTGGGCTTCGAGGGAGAACGCCAAGTGTTCGGCTACACCTGCGTGAAGGTTGAATTCGTGTTCAAACGTGGCGTTGACCTGCAAGCCCAACTCATCGCGATAACGCTCGATTTCATCGCGCAGCAGCGTGCGTGGGCAGGCGCCCCAAGGGCGGCCATCGGTTTCGCGGATATCGCCGTGAATGAAGTCCAGCGCTGGCGCACTCGCGTCCGGGCCATTGCTGACGGTGACGCGGCTGCTCAGATCCGGGATCAGCCGCAAGTCGCCATAAGCGCCCCATGGATTGGTCGAGGCGATAACGTCCTGTGGCGTCAACGCACTGTTGGCCGGCACCCAGCCGCAACCCGCCGCTTGATAATGCTCAAGCTCATCGGTGGGAAACGAGCGGCCACGGGTGATGCCGATCAAGTCGGTGGTGACGATGGTGGTCATCGGCAGCGGCGTCAGGCGCGCACTCATGGCTGCATCTCCTGCAACCGGCCGAGTATGGTTTGGGTGTCGGTGATCCAGCAATAACCCTTGATCGCGTTCAGGCAGGCGTTGTGCCGTTCGGCGCTGTAAGTGGCGCAGGCGTCTTCGACCAGCGTGACCAGATAACCGCGATCGGCAGCATCGCGCACGGCCATGTCGACGCATTGATCGGTGACAATG
This sequence comes from Pseudomonas sp. PS01303, assembly GCF_029959385.1. NCBI lineage: Bacteria > Pseudomonadati > Pseudomonadota > Gammaproteobacteria > Pseudomonadales > Pseudomonadaceae > Pseudomonas > Pseudomonas sp. PS01303. The sequence continues at coordinate 3,084 of NZ_JASCPK010000188.1, read as the reverse complement.
CCGGCGATGATCAGGTGACGGGTTTCGAGGTTGCGCAGCACGTAGTCGATGTTGGTCGAGTTGAACACGCCGGACGAAGTTTTCGGCAGAACGATTTCGTTTTCTACCGGCGTCAGGTCTTCGATGATCCGCGCCTGCACGCTGCCTTTGGGAAGGTGCATGTCCGAAAGTTTGTGGTCGAGCGAACGGTCGCGACCATCGGCGGTGAGGCTTTCGATAATGGTGTGCAGCACGTTCTGCTGCGCTTCGCGAAAGGCACTGAGCAAACGCCGTTGATTGGGTACCACCTGCATACGCGTTCGGGTCAGGAAGTACTCGGCGTCCGGATCGTTGAGGTGCGGATCGAACTGCGGTTCGAGCCAGGCACGCTGCATGTCCACCAGCAACAGCGCGGTATGGTCGGTGACAAACGGCAAGTCCCGCGGCGAGCGGTGGGGAAGGCTGAACATCCTTATTTATCCTCCAGCAAGTGGGTGGCGAAGTCGTTGCGCAAGGCGTCGATGCCGTCCAGGCGATCGGCGAGGTTGTCAGTGCGCAGGGTCAGGCAGGCGATCAGCGCCTCGACCTGGGCCAGCGCCGGCACCATGGTGTCGAACGGCGAGGCTGATTCGACCGGGGCGCTGATGATCAAGTCGGCCAGTTCGCGCAGCGGCGAGGCATAAATGTCGGTGAACAGCACCACCCGTGCGTTGTTGGTTTTCGCAGCGGTGGCCACGCGCAGCGCTTGCGTCTGATAGCGGCGATAGTCGAACAGCAGGACGACGTCCTGACGTTGCAGGTCGAACAGCCTGTCGGGCAATTGCGCGTTGTCTTCCAGCGCAAAGCAGCCGGGGCGCAGCAGACGCAAGTGATTGAGCAGGTAAGTCGCCATCAGGCTGCTGAAACGGCCGCCAAAGCAATACACCTGATGCCGCGCGTCGAGCAGCCAGTCGGTCAGAATGCGCACGTCTTCGGGTTGGGTCAGCGATTGGGTTTCGACCAGCAAACGATGGCTGTCGGCCAGGTAATGGCTCCAGGCGTCGTCCTTGTTTTGCTGTGCGCGAGGCTGCAACAGCGTGCGCGGTGAGCGCAGGCGATGATCCATGTCGCTGAGAAGGGCGTCCTGGAATTCGGCGTAACTGCCGAAGCCGAGTTTTTTTACCAGGCGGACGATGGTCGGATCACTGACGCCGGCGTGATCGGCCAGACGTGCCATCGGCCCCAGACCATTGCGCGGGTACTGATCGAGCAAGGCGCGAACGACTTTGCGCTCCGACGGCGTAAGATCCAGGCCGGGATCGGTGATCAGGTCTCTGAGAGGGGGCATCCGGGCTCCTGCTGGATGGGTTTGTCGAATTTGCTTCACAATTCGCCAAAACAGTATTTATGTAACTGAGGTTACATGTCTAGCGAATTTTTCGTGGGTTGGCCAAGCTGTGAAACAGGTACGAAACGCCCGTGTAACAGGGTCTACGCGGTGGTCGACTGGGCTTGTAGTCCATTGCCCATTGTTGTGTCAGACATTACCGATATTTGCTGACGCGGATCATCAATGCCTGAACAGCGAGTTGCCCGCTAAGCCCCTGTTTACGGCACAATTGCCGCCCGCGAAGATTGCATTAGTCCATTTCAGACCCTTCGAGTGAGTGATCCCCTGTGCAAACCACCCGGTTGACTCTGATTTGCCATGCTCGAACCGTCGCACAGAAATTGGCGTGTTTTCCTACAAACGAGCCTGTTGAAAATCCGCTGGCGGCGTCCGACTTGCTGGCTGATCGATATGCCACGGCGTCCCGTATTCTGTGCGGGCCGGAATTACGCACACAGCAGACCGCTGCGTGGTTTGGCGCAAACGCGCAGATCGACGAGGCATTGCGCGATTGCGATTGGGGTCGCTGGCACGGGCGGTCGATCAAGGATCTGCAACATAAGGAAGGCGAAGCGCTGCAAGCCTGGCTGGCAGACCCGAGTGCCGCACCGCATGGCGGCGAATCGGTGGTTGAGGTCTCTGCGCGCGTGGCCAAATGGCTGGACGAATTGAAAGCGACGCCTGGCCATATCGTCGCGGTGACTCACCCCTACATCGTGCGCGCGGCGCTGATGCAGGTGGTGCAGGGCGCAGCCTTCAACGCGATAGACGTCGAACCGCTGGCGGCGGTCGAATTACGATTTAACGGTATCTGGCGTTTGCGTTTGCCGGGTATTGATTTTGAGGAAAGATTTTGATGAAACAACTATTGGTCATCGGCATCGGCGCCGGCAATCCCGACTACATCACCATGCAAGCGGTGAAAGCGCTGAATCAGGTCGACGTGTTCTTCCTGATGGACAAGGGCCAGAGCAAGGACAAGCTGATCGACCTGCGCCGGGAGATCTGTGATCGCTACATCACCGACCCCGACTACCGCTTCGCCGAAGCGCATTGCCCGGAGCGAGAGCGCGGCGACGTCGATTACACCTCGGCGGTGGTGGATTTGAACCAGGCCAAGCAGCAGACCTTCGAACGGATGATTAATGAAGAATTATCCGACGGCCAATGTGGCGGTTTCCTCGTCTGGGGCGACCCGGCGTTGTACGACAGCACCGTGCGTATTCTGCAATCGATTCTGGCCGAGGGCCGCTGCGAGTTCGAGTTTGAGGTGATTCCGGGGATCACCAGCGTTCAGGCGCTGGCGGCGCAGCACAAAGTGCCGTTGAACACCATCGGGCGCTCCATCGAAATCACCACCGGCCGGCGTTTGGCGGCGGGGAAGGTGAGTGACACGGACAGTCTGGTGGTGATGCTTGATGCGGAAGATTCCTACCATCATGTGGCGGATCCACAGACGCAGATTTACTGGGGCGCTTATCTGGGCACGCCGGATGAGATTTTGATCAGCGGCAAGTTGGGGGAAGTGGCTGACGAGATAGAGCGCGTGCGCAAGGCGGCGCGGGCTGAGCATGGGTGGATTATGGATACCTATTTGTTACGCAAGCCTTAGGTCTATTTCCGGCGGGACGGGCCTCTTCGCGAGCAGGGGAATGCATTTCAAATGTGGGAGCGAGCCTGCTCGCGAAAGCGCCCGGCCCGCCCACTCAAACCCCATGCCCAAACCGCGCCCGCTA
>NZ_JASCPK010000187.1:0-9309 GCF_029959385.1 Pseudomonas sp. PS01303 | reverse complement strand
CTCCAATCCCCTGTGGGAGCGAGCCTGCTCGCGAAGGCGTCAGTTCAGGCAACATCTTTGTTGAATGAAACACCGCATTCGCGAGCAGGCTCGCTCCCACATTAGTTCTATGCAGGGTTTAGGTTATTGAGTTGATCTTGCGCGCGATCGCTGAAAATTTTCAGCAGATCGTTGAGGGTATGCGGCGGTGGTTCGCTGGCGCGGGTCACGGCGTACAGCGTGATCGGCAGCGGCGGGGCCAGCGGGCGAATCGTGGTAGTTGCCGATGAAGCCCCCAGCGCAGTAAACGGATCAATCACCGCCACCCCCGCACCGGATTCCACCATCGCCCGCGCCAGTGAATACGTCTGCACGGCGATCCGCACCAACGGCGGCGGTTCGACCGCTTCCAGGTAACTGTCGAGCCGCGCCGCCAGCGGATCGGCACTCGACAAACCAATCAACGACGCCCCCGCCAGCGCCATCAACGGCAGAGGTTTTCCTGCCTCTTCAACCGGCCAGAAATCTTTCGGTGCCAACGCCACCAACACCCCTGACGCCAGCGCCTGCGCCTTCAGACCCGGGTGATCGGGCAACTGCAAGGTCAGCGCAACATCCACTTCACGCATCAACAAATTCTGCATCAGCTCACGGCTGTGCGCGCTGGACAGTTCGCAAGCGATGTCCGGGTAGCGCGTTGTCCACTGATGAATTGCCGGCGGCAGCAGCGACAAGGCCAGCGCCGGCGTCGCGCCGATGCGCAAACTGTGTCCCGGCTCGCGACGCAGGCTTTGCGCCAGACGCCGCACGCCTTGCAGGCTTTCCGTGACCTTGTCGACTTCGCGCTCCAGCTCCAGCGCTTCCGGGGTCGCCTGCAACTTGCCACGTACGCGCAGGAACAACGGAAACCCCAGTTGCTGCTCGGCGTGCTGCAACACTTTGCTCACCGCCGGTTGCGAGACGTGCAGCAACTGCGCGGCGCCGCTGACCGAGCCGGTCTGGCGAATGGCCTGGAAAATCTCGATGTGACGTAGACGCATGGCGAGTCCATAACCTTTGTTTATGGTTAAGGCATCTTTATTCATTGTCCGGCGGCTGTCACCTGGCTCTAACCTCGGATGCGTCTTTAGCAGGATTCAGAGGCAGCAATGGCTCAGCGTGTGTGCATCATCGGCGGTGGCGTGATCGGTCTGGCAACGGCGTATGCGCTGGTGCGCGACGGTTTTGAGGTGACGGTGATCGAGGCGCGGGATTCCCTCGGCAGCGAGACCAGTTTTGCCAACGGCGGCCAGTTGTCCTATCGCTACGTCGCGCCGCTGGCCGATGCCGGGGTGCCGGTGCAGGCGATTGGCTGGATGCTGCGCGGCGACTCACCGCTCAAGCTGCGTCCGCGTCTGGATCCAGCGCAATGGCGCTGGATGGCGGCGTTTATTGCCGCCTGTCGCACTTCGGTCAACCGTGAAAATGCCGCGCATCTGCTGCGTCTGGCGCTGTTCAGTCAGAGCACGCTGAAGCGCTGGCGCGAGGACGATGGGCTGGACGGATTCAACTGGCGGCGCAACGGCAAACTGGTGACCTTCCGCAATGCCGGCAGCTTCGAGCATGCACGCAATGGTCTGGCCGATCCGCAGCAACAGCAGGTGATGTCCGCCAGCGAATGCGCGCAACTGGAACCGGCGCTGGCCGATGCGCCGTTCGTGGGTGCGATCTATACGCCGGAAGAAGAGGTCGGCGATTGCCACGGTTTTTGTCAGCAACTGGCGGCGCGATTGAAGGCGTCCGGGCGTTGCGAGTTTCGCCTCGGCCAAGCGGTGACCGCGATTCGGCACAGTAACGGCGCGGTCACCGCTATCGAGTTGGGCGGTGAAACGCTGCCCGTCGAGCAACTGGTGATCGCCGCCGGCCATCGCAGTTCATTGCTGGCGCTGCCCGGTTTGCGTTTGCCGCTGTATCCGTTGAAGGGCTACAGCCTGACCGTGCCGATCGGCAGCGAGCACCGCGCGCCGGACGTGAGCATCACCGACTACGACCGCAAGATCGTTTACGCGCGCATCGGCGAACAACTGCGCGTGGCGGCGATGGTGGATATTGTTGGCTTCGATCCGGCGGTCGATCCGCAGCGATTGGCGCTGATCAAACGTCAGGCCCGCGACACTTTTCCCGAGGCCGGAAACTACGACGCCGCAACCGAGTGGGCTGGTATGCGCCCGGCGACGCCAACCGGTGTGCCTCTTTTGGGCGCCACGGCCTATCGCAATCTGTGGCTGAATCTCGGTCACGGTGCGCTCGGTTTTACTCTCGCGTGCGGCAGCGGGCAGTTGCTCAGCGAGCTGATCGGCCAACAACACACGTCAATTGATCTGCACGGTTTTAATCCCCGTGCGGCGTGATTGATCAACGCTTTACCGTTCAAACAACCACACCGACAACGGAGAATAACAATGCAAAAAATCACGTTGCTTGCCTGTACGTTGGGACTGCTGATCGGCAGTCAGGCCCACGCCAATGAGGCGCCGCTGACCGGCACGCTCGGCAAGATCGCCAGCGCCAACAGCATCACCCTGGGCTATCGCGACGCCTCGGTGCCGTTCTCTTACGTGGGCGATAACACCGGCAAACCGATGGGTTATTCGGTGGATCTGGCGGGCAAGATTGTCGAGCGCATTCAGCAGCAACTGGCGCGGCCGGATTTGAAGGTGAAGTACAACCTCGTCACTTCGCAGACACGGATTCCGCTGGTGCAGAACGGCACGGTCGACCTTGAGTGCGGCTCCACCGGCGTCACCGCCGAGCGGCAGAAACAGGTGTCGTTTTCCTATGGGTTCATCTACGTCAAAGGCCAGTTGCTGACGGCCAAGGACAGCGGCATCAAAAGCTTCGACGACCTGCGCGGCAAGAACGTGGTGACCACGGCGGGCACGACCAACGAGCGCTACCTGAAGAGCTACAACCACGATCACAAACTCGATATGTCAGTGATCAGCGCCAAGGATCATGGCGAGGCGTTCCAGATGCTCGAGTCGGGACGTGCAGCGGCGTTCTATATGGACGACGCGCTGCTCTACGGCGAGCGGGCCAAGGCGCGCGATCCGCATAACTGGGTGGTGGTGGGGGAGGAGCAGTCGCGGGAAATCTACAGCTGCATGGTGCGCAAGGATGATCCGCAGTTTCTGGCGCTGGTGAATGGCGCGTTGGCGGATCTGTATCGTTCGGGGGAGATCAACGGGATTTATCAGCGCTGGTTTGAACAGCCGATCCCGCCGAAGGGGTTGAACCTGGAGTTTCCGATGACCAGCGAGTTGAAGGCGATTATTGCCAAACCGGTGAGTGATCCGGTTCAGTAAAATCAAAAGATCGCAGCCTGCGGCAGCTCCTACAGGGGAATACTGTGTAGGAGCTGCCGAAGGCTGCGATCTTTTAGGGCCCTAAAAATCACCCCATAACTGCTGAGCCACCGCCAATGCAACCACCGGCGCAGTCTCTGTGCGCAATACCCGCGGCCCAAGCCGGGCCGCATGGAAACCGTTGCCCTTGGCCTGCTCAACCTCAGCATCCGTCAACCCGCCCTCAGGCCCGATCAGAAACGCCAGCGTCGCCGGTTTGGCATGACTCACCAACGGCTCCGCCACCGGGTGCAGCACTAGTTTCAACTCGGCTTCGGTCTGCTTGATCCAGTCTGCCAGCAACACCGGCGGATGAATCACCGGCACTCGCGAACGACCACATTGTTCACACGCGCTGATCGCCACCTGACGCCAGTGCAGCAGGCGTTTATCGGCGCGTTCGTCCTTGAGGCGGACTTCGCAGCGGTCGCTGAAGATCGGCGTGATTTCATTCACGCCGAGTTCGGTGGCTTTCTGAATCGCCCAATCCATGCGCTCGCCACGGGACAGACCCTGACCGAGGTGGATGTGCAGCGGCGATTCAACCTGACCGGCGAACTGCTCGTTGATCTGCACGGTCACGCGCTTCTTGCCGACTTCCAGCAGGACGCCGCGAAACTCATGGCCGGAACCGTCGAACATCTGCACCGCATCGCCCTCGGCCATTCGCAGCACGCGGCTGATGTAATGCGCCTGGGCCTCCGGCAATTCGTGTTCGCCGGTGCTCAGGGGGGCGTCGATAAAGAAGCGGGACAGTCTCATTTCGGGTCTCTCAGATTAGATCGTTCCCACGCTCTGCGTGGGAATGCCTCAATGGACGCTCTGCGTCCGCTTTGGGACGCGGAGCGTCCCGGGCTGCATTCCCAAGCGGAGCGTGGGAACGAGCGAGTAAACCGGATCAACCCGGATCGCGGAAACCGGGGTGGAAGTCTTTTGGCACGGCGACGCTGACGCTGTCACGCGTAGCAATGTCGATGCCTTCGCTGGCGACTTCGGCGAGGAAGTCGATCTGCTCCGGGGTGATCACGTACGGCGGCAGGAAATACACCACGCTGCCCAGCGGACGCAGCAACGCGCCACGCTCCAGCGCATGCTGGAACACCTTCAAACCGCGACGCTCTTGCCAAGGGTAGGCCTCTTTGGTGGCTTTATCCTTGACCATCTCGATGGCCAGCACCATGCCGGTCTGGCGCACTTCGGAGACGTTCGGGTGATCGACCAGATGCGCCGTCGCCGAGGCCATGCGCTGCGCGAGGGCCTTGTTGTTCTCGATGACGTTGTCGTGCTCGAAGATATCCAGCGTCGCCAGTGCCGCCGCGCACGCCAGCGGGTTGCCGGTGTAGCTGTGCGAATGGAGGAAGGCCCGCAGGGTTGGATAGTCGTCGTAGAACGCGCTGTAGACCTCATCGGTGGTCAGGCACGCCGCCAAGGGCAGGTAGCCGCCGGTCAGGGCTTTCGACAGGCAGAGGAAGTCCGGGCGAATGCCGGCCTGTTCACAGGCAAACATCGTCCCGGTGCGACCGAAACCAACGGCGATTTCGTCGAGAATCAAATGCACGCCGTAGCGATCGCAGGATTCACGCAGCAACTTGAGATACACCGGGTGATACATGCGCATGCCGCCAGCGCCCTGAATCAACGGCTCGACGATCACTGCCGCGACGCTGTCATGATTCTCTGCCAGGGTCTGTTCCATGGCCGCAAACATGTTGCGCGAGTGTTCTTCCCAGCTCATGCCTTCGGGGCGGCCGTAGCAATCCGGGCTCGGCACTTTGATGGTGTCCATCAGCAGCGCTTTGTAGGTTTCGGTGAACAGCGGCACGTCGCCGACCGCCATCGCCGCCATGGTTTCGCCGTGGTAGCTGTTGGTCAGGGTGACGAAGCGCTTTTTGTTCGGTTGGCCGCGATTGAGCCAGTAGTGGAAGCTCATTTTCAGCGCGACTTCGATGCAGGACGAACCGTTATCGGCGTAGAACACCCGGTTCAGGCCTTGCGGCGTCATCTTCACCAGACGCTCGGACAGCTCGATCACCGGTTGATGGCTGAAGCCGGCCAGAATCACGTGCTCCAGCTGATCGACCTGATCCTTGATGCGCTGGTTGATGCGCGGGTTGGCGTGGCCGAATACGTTGACCCACCACGAGCTCACCGCATCGAGGTAACGCTTGCCTTCGAAGTCTTCGAGCCACACGCCTTCACCGCGCTTGATCGGGATCAGCGGCAGCTGTTCGTGGTCTTTCATCTGGGTGCAGGGATGCCACAACACCGCGAGGTCACGTTGCATCCACTGGTTATTCAGGCCCATTTACAGTCTCCTCGAGGCGGCTCGCGTCAGGCGCGGGCAAACAATCGCGCAAGCCTATGCAATGCATCGCGCGGGAACAACCCATTGTGTCGATTGAGCTACTTTGTATGAGCCGATAGACGTCGCTGGCGGCGTTTTGATGGCTAACGTATTCTTCGCGGTTCTTTGGGTCGTCTGACCCGCACAACTGCTTTTTTCTGTGGTATTTCCGGAGTTCGCTGAATGTCTGTCGGTTGGCTGCGCGCCTGTGCGCTGGTGATGTTGGGGCTGTTCAGCGTTACGGCGCTGGCCAAGGATAAAACTGCAATCGTGATCGGCGGCGGCCTGTCGGGTCTGACCGCCGCTTACGAACTGCAAAACAAGGGCTGGCAGGTCACGCTGCTGGAAGCCAAACCGAGCATGGGCGGGCGCTCGGGCATGGCCACCAGCGAGTGGATCGGCAACGACAAGACGCAGCCGGTGCTGAACAAGTACGTGTCGACGTTCAAGCTGGGCACCACGCCGGCGCCGGAATTCGTGCGTACGCCGAGTTATCTGATCGACGGCGAGTATTTCTCCGCTGCTGATCTGGCGACCAAGCAACCGGCCACCGCTGAAGCGATCAAGCGTTACGAAAAAACCGTCGATGACCTGGCGCGTTCGATCGATGATCCGCAAAACCCGGCCGCGACCAACACCCTGCACGCGCTGGATCAGATCACCGTGGCGAGCTGGCTCGACCGGCAGAACCTGCCGGCCACTGCGCGTCAGTTGATCAACCAGGACATCCGCACTCACTACGACGAACCTTCGCGTCTGTCGCTGCTGTACTTCGCGCAGCAGAACCGCGTTTATCGCGGCGTTTCCGACCGTGACCTGCGTGCTTCGCGTCTGGTCGGCGGCAGCCAGGTGCTGGCGCAGGCGTTCGTCAAACAGATCAAAACCATCAAGACCAACTCGCCGGTATCGGCGATCGTTCAGGACAAGGACGGCGTGACCGTCAAAGTCGGCAGCGTTGGTTATCAGGCTGACTACGTCGTGTTGGCCGTGCCGCTGCGTGCGCTGAACAAGATTGCCCTGACGCCGGCGCTGGACGCCCAGCACATGGCCGCCATCAAAGGCACCAACTACGGCTGGCGCGACCAGATCATGCTGAAGTTCAAGACGCCAGTGTGGGAACCCAAGGCGCGCATGTCCGGCGAGATCTACAGCAACACCGGTCTCGGCATGTTGTGGATCGAACCTGCGCTGAAGGGCGGCGCCAACGTGGTGATCAACCTGTCTGGCGACAATGCCCGCGTGATGCAGGCGTTCGGCGACAAGCAGATGGTCGATCAGGTACTGATCCGTTTGCACGCGTTTTATCCACAGGCCCGTGGCTCGTTCACCGGTTATGAAATCCGTCGCTACAGCACCGACCCGTCGATGGGCGGCGCTTACCTGGCTTACGGCCCGGGCCAGATCAGCAAGTTCTGGCGCCTGTGGGAACGTCCGCTGCAACGCGTAGCGTTCGCTGGCGAACACACCGACACCTTGTACCCGGGCACGCTGGAAGGCGCACTGCGCACCGGTCAGCGTGCGGCCAGTCAGGTTGAAGATCTGGCGGCGGGAAAATCGTTTGAACCGGTGAAAGTGGTGCCGGCTGCAGCAGCGGCGGCGGGTGCCGTGGCGGCGAAGAAGGGCAACTTCTTCAGCAACCTGTTTGGTGGTTCGGATGACGAGAAGAAGCCTGAGCCAGTGAAGGCGCCAGAGCCGGCTCCTGCTCCGGTCGCACCAGCACCTGCGCCGACTCCTGCAGTTGCGCCAGCACCGGTGGAAGCACCGAAGCCTGCGGCACCGGTGAAGGCTGAGCCAGCGAAGAAAGCGGCGGCCAAGCCTGCGGCGAAGAAGCCGGCGGCTAAAACCGAAGCGAAAAAGCCTGCGGCGAAACCGGCAGCGAAGAAGGCTGAGCCGGCGAAGAAGCCAGCGGCCAAGCCTGCTGCAACGACCGAGACCAAGGCGCAGTAAGCCTTGCGGTGAATGAAGAGGCGCGGCGTTTATGCCGCGCTTTTTTTTGCCTGACAGTCAGCATTCGCGAGCAGGCTCGCTCCCACATTTGACCGAGTACTTTCAATAGGAATGAGATCAACTGTGGGAGCGAGCCTGCTCGCGAAGGCGCCCGCTCAGACAACACAAATCCATTGCTTAGAAACAACATCCCGCCACACTTTCCCCGTTAATCTTTCCTTAACACGCCACTTACAGACTCTTGATCGTATTTCTCGATATTTCAAAGCGAAATTTTCCGCTTTAATTCGATAGATAACTCGCTAGTCTTGGTTCGCAGTTCTCACAGGATTTGGGCAATGCAGCTACGTAACTCTTCTTCGCGCTACGGTTGGGTCAGCATCTTCATGCACTGGGGCGTGGCGCTGGTGGTCTTCGGATTGTTTGCGCTGGGTCTGTGGATGGTCGGGCTGGATTACTACAGCAGCTGGCGCAAAGAGGCGCCGGATCTGCACAAGAGCATCGGCCTGGTATTGCTGGCCGTGATGGTGTTACGGGTGCTGTGGCGCTTTATCAGCCCACCGCCGCCGACGCTGCAAAGCTACAGCCGCATGACCCGTCTCGGCGCCAAGTTCGGTCACGGGTTTCTGTATCTCGCGCTGTTCGCTGTGATGATTGCCGGTTACCTGATTTCCACCGCAGACGGTGTCGGGATCCCGGTGTTTGGCCTGTTTGAAGTTCCTGCACTGCTTTCCGGGCTACCGGATCAGGCAGATACCGCTGGGGTGATTCACTTGTGGCTGGCGTGGATACTGGTAATTTTTTCCGGTCTCCATGCGTTGGCAGCTTTGAAGCACCACTTTATCGATCGTGATGTGACCCTGACGCGAATGCTCGGTCGCAAAGCCTGAAATTCAACCTCGACTCAAAGGAAAAGAAAGCATGTTGAAAAAGACTCTGGCCGCTCTGGCAATCGGTTCTGTACTGCTCTCGGCTCAGGCCATGGCAGCGGACTACAAAATCGACAAGGAAGGCCAGCACGCCTTCGTTGACTGGAAAATCAGCCACCTGGGTTACAGCTTCATCCACGGTACCTTCAAAGATTTCGACGGTACGTTCTCGTGGGATTCGGCCAAGCCTGAAGCCAGCAAGATCGCTGTAGACGTGAAAACCGCCAGTCTGTGGTCGAACCACGCTGAGCGTGACAAGCACATCGCCAGCAAAGACTTCCTCGATGTTGGCAAGTTTGCTGATGCCAAGTTCGTCTCCACCGCCGTTAAATCGACCGGTGAAAAGACTGCTGACGTGACTGGCGACCTGACCCTGCATGGCGTGACCAAGCCTGTGACCTTCAAGGCCACGTTCAACGGCGAAGGCAAGGATCCATGGGGCGGCGAGCGTGCTGGCTTCAACGCCACCACCACCCTGAACCTGAACGATTTCGGGATCAAGGGCCCAGGTCCTACCTCGCAAACTGCGGATCTGGACATCTCGCTGGAAGGCGTGAAAGTTAAGTAACTTTCCCCCACCACCAAAAACGCCCCCGGTTGAAAGGCCGGGGGCGTTTTTTATTGCCCGCCAAAACACAATTCTCCCCTGTAGGAGCTGCCGAAGGCTGCGATCTTTTGATCCTGGCTTTTTTGCAGATCAAGATCAAAAGATCGCAGCCTTCGGCAG
>NZ_JASCPK010000186.1:0-9314 GCF_029959385.1 Pseudomonas sp. PS01303 | reverse complement strand
TTGATAGGGCTTAAGGTCAGCGCTTAGGCCTCTTCCTCTATCGCGAGCAGGCTCACTCCTACAGGGGAACGCGTTTCAAATGTAGGAGCGAGCCTGCTCGCGAAGAGGCCCTAAAAATCAGCGACTATCTAACCGCCCCACGCAACTCCCCCACCAACACCTGCAACTTCGCCGGCTCCGCCGCTTCCACAGCTACCGCCGAACCCGCCACCAACGTCACCCGCGACCACAACCGGTGAAAAAACCCCTTGTTCGGATCGCGACTGAAGAAACTCCCCCACAACCCCTGCAACGCCAGCGGAATCACCGGTACCGGCGTCTCTTCGAGAATCCGCGTCAGCCCGCCCCGGAACTCATTCATCTCGCCATCAGCGGTCAATTTGCCTTCCGGGAAGATGCACACCAGTTCACCGTTCTTCAGATACTGAGCAATCCGCGTGAAGGCCTTTTCGTAGATCTGGATATCTTCCTGCCGCCCAGCGATAGGAATGGCCCCAGCCGTGCGGAAGATAAAGTTCAGCACCGGCAGGTTGTAGATTTTGTAGTACATGACAAAGCGAATCGGCCTACGAACTGCGCCTCCAATCAGCAAGGCATCGACGAACGACACGTGGTTGCACACCAACAACGCCGCGCCCTCATCAGGAATCGCCTCAAGGTTGCGATGCTCGACGCGGTACATGGAATGGCTGAGCAGCCAGATCATGAAACGCATACTGAACTCGGGGACGATTTTGAAGATGTAGGCGTTGACGCCGATGTTCAGCAGCGACACCACCAGAAACAGCTGCGGAATCGACAGTTTGACCACGCTCAACAACACGATCGAAACGATGGCCGAGACCACCATAAACAGTGCGTTGAGAATGTTGTTCGCTGCGATTACCCGCGCGCGCTCGTTCTCGGCGGTGCGCGACTGGATCAATGCGTACAGCGGCACGATATAGAAGCCGCCGAAAATGCCCAGACCGAGAATGTCGATCAACACCGCCCACGTGTGCACAAAGCCCAGCACTTCAACCCAGCTATGGCCAGTGACGCTGTCCGGGATTCCACCGGAATGCCACCACAGCAGCAAGCCAAACACGGTCAGACCAAACGAGCCGAACGGCACCAGACCGATCTCGACTTTACGTCCGGAAAGCTTCTCGCAGAGCATTGAACCGAGGGCGATCCCGACCGAGAACACCGTGAGAATCAAGGTGACCACGGTTTCATCGCCGTGCATCCATTCCTTGGCATACGCCGGAATCTGCGTCAGATAAATCGCCCCGACAAACCAGAACCACGAATTGCCTACGATCGAACGCGACACCGCTGGGGTCTGGCCCAAGCCGAGTTTCAGCGTCGCCCACGATTGGCTGAAGATGTTCCAGTTGAGGCGCATTTCCGGCGAGGACGCCGCCGCCCGTGGAATGCTGCGGCTGGCGAGATAACCCAGCACGGCAATGCCGACGATGGCGCCGGACACCAGTGGCGCGTAGTGCGTCGAAGACATGATGACCCCGGCGCCGATGGTGCCGGCGAGGATCGCCAGAAACGTGCCCATCTCCACCAGACCATTGCCGCCGACCAGTTCATCCTCGCGCAATGCCTGCGGCAGGATCGAATACTTCACCGGCCCGAATAACGCCGAGTGCGTGCCCATGGCGAACAACGCCACCAGCATCAGCGACAGATGATCGAACAAGAATCCGACGGATCCCACCGCCATGATGGCGATTTCCGCCAGTTTGATCAGACGGATCAACGCGTCCTTGGCGAACTTTTCGCCAAACTGCCCGGCCAGCGCCGAGAACAGGAAGAACGGCAGAATAAACAGCAGCGCACAGAGGTTGACCCAGATCGAGCGGTCACCTTCGATGGTCAATCGATAGAGAATGGCGAGAATCAACGACTGCTTAAACACGTTGTCGTTAAACGCGCCGAGCGATTGCGTGATGAAGAACGGTAAAAAGCGTCGCGTGCGCAGCAGGTTGAACTGTGAGGAGTGACTCATCTTCCGTGTTTCCCTGATTTTGCTGGGGGGTGGTCTGGATACTGTCTATTGGATTCACAAACCGCAATCCAGGCCACACCTTAGCTAAATATTTCAGGTTATTTCTTCAAACCGGCGATGCACGGTGAAACAAACAGCTCGCCGCGCCACGCGCCTTGCACGGTACGTTTGCCGACGATCAGCCACATGATCGCGAGCAACGTCACCAACACACAGCCAACCACGCTGAAAAACCCAAGGTTCAAGGTGCTCGCCAGCTTCAACGTTGCCAGCGAATAAACGCCCAACGGGAAGGTGAAGCCCCACCAGCCAAGATTGAACGGGATGCCGTCACGCAGATAACGCACGGTGATCAGCAGCGCCATCAACATCCACCACAACCCGAAGCCCCACAGCGTGATGCCGGCGACCAGGCCAATGCCCGATGCGATTTCGCCGATGCCCGGCAGACCGTTGGCGGCGAAGATCGCCGGTGCATCAGCGCCCAACAGCAACATACCCAGCGCACCGGTGCCGATCGGGCCAAGGGCCAGCCAGCTCGAAGCGGCCATGTTTTCGTGGGGCAGTTTGTGCAGGGCCATGCGCAGCAAGAGGATTGTCAGAATGCTGAACGCGACGGGTAGGGAGAATGCCCAAAGCACGTAGCTCGTCGTCAGCACCACCAGTTGCGAGTGGGCATCGGCCAGATGCGGAGCCAGCAAACCACCGCTGGCCGCTGCCACTTCTGCGGCGACTACGGGCAACAGCCAAACGGCGGTCATCTGATCAATGCTGTGTTCCTGACGGGTAAACATCATGTACGGAATCAACACGCCGCAGGCCAGCGACATCGCCACATCGATCCACCACAGCACTTCGGCCAGATGAATTACCCCGTCGCCCCAGCGTGGCAGGCCGAACACCAAAAAACCGTTAATGATCGTCGCCAGGCCCATGGGAATGGTGCCGAAGAACATCGATACCGTGGAATGCCCGAAAATCCGCCGCGCTTCATCGAAGAACAGAATCCAGCGAGCGGCATAAGCCAGGGTGAACAACGTGAACAACAGAATGTTGAACAACCACAGCCCTTCGGCCACGGCGTGCAAAGCGGGAATCGCCACCGGCAGTTGCGCCAACGCCAATGCCAGCACACCGGTACCCATGGTCGCGGCGAACCAGTTCGGTGTGAATTGGCGGATCACTTCACGCGGATGCTGAAGTTGGCTGAATGGCTTGATGCCGGGTTTGGCGCTGTTGGGGCAAATCATCATGAACTCCTGTCCTCAGGTGAGGTGGAATTCATGGTAGATCCGAATCGAATATCTATATAACGGGTAATATCTCTAACTGTTATCTGTTTTGCCAATAAGCAGTCAGACGCTGCCTTCGCTTTCGATCACCAGAATCCGCGCAGCGCCTTGTGGATGCGCGACATGCTCGGTGCCGACCGAGGCGTAAAAGATGTCGCCAACGTCGAGCTGCACCTGTTTTTCTTCGCCATTTTCGCGGTAGTGCATCTGCACTTGGCCATCGAGCACCACGAAGACTTCTTCGCCATCGTTGACGTGCCATTTGTACGGCTGATCCGTCCAGTGCAGGCGCGTGGTGATGCCGTTCATATTGGCGATGTCCAGCGCGCCCCAGGCGCGGTCGGCGGTGAAGGTTTTGCTGCGGATAATCTTCATGAATCGATCCGAGAGAAGAATGGCCAAGCAAGGCTAACCGAAACTCAGGGAGCGCTGCACACCTTGACTGCTTTGGCGCGCAGGCTGAGCAATAACGCCCCCACCGCCAACACGATCAGTACCGCGCCGTAGCCATCAGTGGTTGCCAGCAAGCCATAGGTGCGAGCCAGATAACCGGCCAACAATGCCGGCAGGCAGAACGCGAGGTAGCTGAGCACGTAATACGCCGACATCAAACCGGCCCGTTCGTGAGGCAATGCCAGCGGCACCAGGCTGCGCACTGCGCCGAGGAAACCCGAACCAAACCCACAACCGGCGACCAGCGTGCCGAGGAAGAACAGCGAAAGACTCGCGCTGTGCACGCCGAGCAAGATCAGCACCAGACCGATCGGCAGCAAACTCGCGCCCAGCCGCAAGGCTTGTTTGGCGCTGCGATTGCGCATGGTGAAAATCATCAACGCACCGGTCAGGGTCAATGCCGCCACGGTCGAGCCGCCGATCAGGTTGGACGTTGAACCGGTGGCCGTGCGCACCAATGACGGAGCCAGCGAAGCATAAAAACCACCGAGTGCCCACGTCGCCGTGTTCAGCGGCAGCACTCGCCACAATGTTGAACGCGCCTGAGCCGGCACGTGCAGCGTCGGCTTTAATGACGCCCAGGCCCCGGCTTGCGGCGAGACGCTTTCCGGCAGGCGCCAGACGTAAATCCCCTGCAACACAAACAATCCGAGCAGCAACCAATAGGTCAACTGCAACGGCGCCGGAGCGAATTCAGCGAGCAATCCACAACCCAAACCGCCCAGCGCCATTCCCAACAACGGCGCGACGCTGTTGATCAACGGCCCTTGCTGGCGATCGGTATCGAGCAACGTCGCGCTCAACACCGCCGTCGCCATGCCGGTGGCGAAACCTTGCAGGACGCGCGCGCTGATCAGCCACGTGACGCTGTCGGCATAGATAAACAGCAGCATCGCCAAGGCATTGAGCAGCACGGCGGTGAAGATCACCGGTTTGCGTCCCACATGGTCGGACAGCGAACCCACTGTTAATAGTGCCGCCAACAGACTGAGCGCATAGACGCCGAAGATCAGCGTCAGCACCACCGCCGAGAAGTGCAGTTGATCTTGATACAGGTGATACAGCGGCGTCGGCGCGGTGGAAGCGGCGAGAAAACTGAGTAAGGTGATCGCCAGAAACCACAGGCTGGAGCGGTTTGAAACGACGTTATTCAAGGGGCTGGTCATGGGCACACTCCGCAAAAGCTAATTTTTTGCTTTTGCGGAGTGTGCTACCGCCTCACGCTTAAAGCAAATTCTTTGTGTTAAGGTCTGCCGCATGGCTATTAAAGAAGGTTTACGCCCCGGCGGCCGCAGTGCCCGGGTGCAAGAGTCGATTCATTCGGCAGTCCACGCGCTCCTGCAAGAGCAGGAGCGCTCGACCGTGACCGTGCCGCAAATCGCCGCACGCGCGGGGGTGACGCCGTCGACGATTTATCGACGCTGGGGTGATCTGGCGGCGTTGCTCGCAGACGTCGCCCTCGCCCGCATGCGCCCGGACAGTGAGCCGGCAGCAACGGGCAGTTTGCGCAGTGATATTCGGGCGTGGGCCGAGCAGTATCTCGACGAGATGAGCTCCGAGCCCGGCCGCAACATGATGCGCGACGTGCAGGCGAGCGCGACGCCGGGGTATTGCGTGACGATCATTGGTGAGCAGTTGCAGACGATCATTGATCGACATCCCAATGAGATCGCGCCGAGCGTTGATCGGTTGATCAATCTGGTGGTGGCGCCGGTGGTGTTCCGGATCCTGTTTTCGGCGGCGGCGCTGGAGGTGGAAGAACTGCATCGGCTGATCGATATCGCGTTGCAGCAGACCTGACGCCTTCGCGAGCAAGCTCAGCTCCTACAGAGGAACACATGCCCTTGTAGGAGCCGAGCTTGCTCGCGAAGAGGCCCGCCCGGTCACCCGAGAAACCACCCGGTTCCATCCCTGCGACACCCCGCCACGCCACGACCTTGGTCGACACTGACTAACCGCCGCACTCATGCGAGACTGTTGGCCCGGACAGGGTTGCCGGGGAGTCTTCTGTCGGGAGTGTTGCATGTCGTTGTCCACCGGGCTGATCGCCGCCGTCGCCCTGGCCTATATGGCCATCATGTTCGCTATCGCCTTCTACGGCGACCGTCGCAGCGCGCCTTTGCCGCCGCGGATGCGTGCCTGGGTGTACAGCCTGTCGCTGGCAGTTTATTGCACCAGTTGGACATTCTTCGGCGCGGTCGGTCAGGCCGCCGAACAACTGTGGTCATTCCTGCCGATTTACCTCGGGCCGATCCTGCTGCTGCTCGGCGCGCCGTGGGTGCTGCAGAAAATGGTGATGATCAGCAAACAGGAGAACATCACCTCCATCGCTGACTTCATCGCCGCGCGTTACGGCAAATCGCAATCGCTGGCGGTGGTCGTCGCGCTGATCTGCCTGGTCGGCGTCCTCCCCTACATCGCCCTGCAACTCAAAGGCATCGTCCTCGGCGTGAACCTGTTGATCGGCGCCGGTGCCGACGCCATGGGCACCCGCGCCCAGGACACGGCGCTGATCGTGTCGCTGGTGCTGGCGCTGTTCACCATCGTGTTCGGTACGCGCAACCTCGACGCCACCGAGCACCACCGCGGCATGGTGCTGGCGATTGCCTTTGAATCGCTGGTCAAGCTGTTTGCTTTTCTCGCGGTTGGCGCCTTCGTCACTTTTGGCCTGTACGACGGTTTCGATGACCTGTTCAACCAGGCAATGCTCGCCCCGCGCCTCGAGGAATACTGGAAAGAAACCATTAACTGGCCGTCGATGGTGGTGCAGACCGGCGTGGCGATGATGGCGATCATCTGCCTGCCCCGGCAGTTTCACGTCACCGTGGTGGAGAACATCGACCCGCAGGATCTGCGTCTGGCCAAATGGGTGTTCCCGGCCTACCTCGCACTGGCCGCGCTGTTTGTAGTCCCGATCGCCCTCGCCGGTCAGATGTTGTTACCGAGCGACGTACTCCCCGACTCATTCGTGATCAGTTTGCCGCTGGCTCAAGCCCATCCGGCGCTGGCGCTGCTGGCGTTTATCGGTGGTGCTTCGGCGGCGACCGGCATGGTGATTGTCGCCAGCGTAGCGTTGTCGACCATGGTCTCTAACGACATGCTGTTGCCGTGGTTGCTGCGCCGAAATAACGCCGAGCGCCCGTTCGAAGTGTTCCGCCAGTGGATGCTCTCGGTGCGCCGCGTCAGCATCGTGGTGATTCTGTTGCTGGCGTATGTCAGCTATCGCCTGCTCGGTTCCACCGCGAGTCTGGCAACCATCGGCCAGATTGCCTTCGCCGCTGTCACCCAATTGGCCCCGGCCATGCTCGGCGCGCTGTACTGGAAACAGGCCAACCGGCGCGGGGTTTTTGCCGGTCTCGCTGCCGGTACTTTCCTGTGGTTTTACACGCTGATTCTGCCGATTGCCGCGCACAGCCTGGGCTTGTCCCTGAGCAGTTTTCCGGGGCTGGCGTGGCTGCACAGCAATCCACTGAACTTGCCGATCACCCCGCTGACACAAGGCGTGGTGCTGTCGCTGGCGGGTAACTTCACCTTGTTCGCGTGGGTTTCGGTGCTGTCGCGCACGCGGGTATCGGAACACTGGCAAGCCGGGCGTTTTATCGGTCAGGAGATCAGCGCGCGGCCAAGTGCGCGCTCAATGCTGGCGGTGCAGATCGACGATTTGCTGCAACTGGCGGCGCGGTTTGTCGGTGAAGAACGCGCGCGGCAGAGCTTTATTCGTTTCGCTTACCGTCAGGGCAAAGGCTTCAACCCGAACCAGAACGCAGACGGCGAATGGATCGCCCACACCGAGCGCTTGTTGGCCGGTGTGCTTGGCGCTTCTTCGACGCGCGCCGTGGTAAAAGCCGCCATCGAAGGTCGGGAAATGCAGCTGGAGGACGTAGTCCGGATCGCTGACGAAGCGTCGGAAGTGTTGCAGTTCAACCGCGCCCTGCTGCAAGGCGCGATCGAGAACATCACTCAAGGCATCAGCGTGGTCGACCAGTCGCTGAAACTGGTGGCGTGGAATCGCCGTTATCTGGAGCTGTTCAACTATCCCGACGGTTTGATCAGCGTTGGCCGGCCGATTGCCGACATCATTCGCTACAACGCCGAGCGCGGCTTGTGCGGCCCCGGCGAAGCCGAAGTACACGTTGCCCGCCGTTTGCACTGGATGCGTCAGGGCCGTGCGCACACCTCCGAGCGGCTGTTCCCCAACGGTCGGGTGATCGAACTGATTGGCAACCCGATGCCGGGCGGCGGTTTCGTCATGAGTTTCACCGACATTACTGCGTTCCGCGAAGCTGAGCAGGCGCTGACCGAGGCCAACGAGGGGCTGGAGCAACGGGTCAGCGAACGTACGCAGGAACTGTCGCAACTCAACGTCGCGCTGACCGAAGCCAAGGGCACCGCCGAGGCAGCGAACCAGTCGAAAACCCGTTTCCTCGCAGCGGTCAGCCACGACTTGATGCAACCGTTGAACGCCGCCCGCCTGTTCTCCGCCGCCCTCTCCCATCAGGACGATGGCTTGAGCAGCGAGGCGCAGAAACTGGTGCAGCACCTCGACAGTTCGCTGCGTTCAGCCGAAGACTTGATCAGCGATCTGCTGGATATCTCGCGCCTGGAAAATGGCAAGATCAACCCGGATCGCAAGCCGTTTGCGCTCAATGAGCTGTTCGATATTCTCGGCGCCGAATTCAAGGCACTGGCGCAAGAACAAGGCCTGACCTTCCGCGTGCGTGGCAGTCATCTGCGCATCGACAGCGACAGCAAATTGCTGCGGCGGATTTTGCAGAACTTCCTCACCAATGCATTCCGCTACGCCAAGGGCCCGGTGCTGCTCGGCGTGCGTCGGCGCGGGGCAGAATTGTCGCTGGAAGTGTGGGATCGCGGGCCGGGGATCCCGGAGGACAAGCTGCAGGTGATTTTCGAAGAATTCAAACGCCTCGACAGCCATCAGACCCGCGCCGAAAAAGGCTTGGGGCTTGGCTTGGCGATTGCCGATGGCTTGTGCCGCGTGCTCGGCCATACGTTGCGCGTGCGTTCGTGGCCGGGGCGCGGCAGTGTGTTCAGCGTCAGCGTGCCATTGGCCCCAACGCAAACCGTGCCGGCCAGCGCCGCCGTCGAGTTGAACGGCAAGTTGCTGGGCGGCGCGCAGGTGCTGTGCATCGACAATGAAGACAGCATTTTGATCGGCATGAACAGTTTGCTCAGCCGCTGGGGCTGTCAGGTGTGGACGGCGCGCAATCGCGAGGAATGTGCGGCGTTGCTTAAGGATGGCGTGCGGCCGCAACTGGCATTGGTGGATTACCACCTCGATCACGGCGACACAGGGACTGAGTTGATGGCGTGGTTGCGCACGACGCTAGGCGAGCCGGTGCCGGGGGTGGTGATCAGCGCGGATGGGCGGCCGGAAACGGTGGCGCAGGTGCATGCGGCGGGTCTGGATTATCTGGCGAAACCGGTGAAACCGGCGGCGTTGCGGGCGTTGTTGAGTCGGTATGTGCCGCTCTAAATATGTATGCGCTGCACTGGCCCCTTCGCGAGCAGGCTCGCTCCCACATTGGAATGCATTACAAATAGTGGGAGCG
>NZ_JASCPK010000185.1:0-9643 GCF_029959385.1 Pseudomonas sp. PS01303 | reverse complement strand
ACGCTGCGATCTTTTGCTGTTGCTTCTAAAGAGCAAAAGATCGCAGCGTGCCGCAGCTCCTACAGGGGATTTGTGTATGACGCCGATCCAGTGTGGGAGCGGGCTTGCTCGCGAAGGGGCCCTTACGGACGGAAGGAAATTTTGCATGTTGGCAGTGAATGACGCTCAACCCGTTGCAGCGTCGGTGGTTGAGGTGGGTGATGCGCGTGAGCGTTTTGCCCAGTGGCGTGAGGGCAAGGCCGGCAAGGTGTTGTCGGTTTCGGTGATCGGCGACAGCTACAGCGCCGGGCAGGATTTTTATCTGAACAAACTGGTGCAGCGCGTGGCCGGGGAAGTAGGTTTTGCCGGGCCCGGCTATATCGGCTTCAATCACGGCGCCGCGCTCGGCGGCACGCATTTCAAATACACCCGCAGCAGTGAAAAATACTTCGGCGGGGACTGGACGGTTTCAGGTCTGGGCCAGGCGAGTCCGGACAGCCGCACGGTGAAGGGCCGGCCAGGTGCATGGCTGCAAGTCGACGCCAGCCCGACACCGGCGATCAACACCGCCGTCACTCAGGCTAAATTGTTTTACCTGGGCAATGGCGAACCTGCCGAGATCCGCTATCGCTGGTCACCCTCAGAAGATTGGCAGCCAATGACGTTGGCAGGGTCTGGCGTTCAGGAAGCAACCCTCTCGGGTCTTCCGGCAGCAGCAGACTGGTCATTCAAACTGGAAGTTACCAAAGGCACGCCAACCCTGTTCGGCCTGTGGATGAGCAACGATCAGAACGGCGTGCGCGTCTCGAAACTCGCAGCGTCCGGCGCTGCATCCGCTGACTTCTATCACAACGATGCGCAATGGCAGACCCAGTGGAAAGCCGCTGTGTCGAAGATCCCTGCCGATGTTTACCTGATCATGCTCGGTGGCAATGATCAGGGCTTTGGCGTCAAACCCGCGCAGTATCTGCAGAACGTTCAAGGTCTGGTGGGCATGCTCCGCGAGATTCAACCGGCGGCGAGTATCAACCTGATCATGCGTCAGGACACCACGCGTTCGAGCGCTTATCCGATGTCGGCGTATGCGCAGGTGCTTGAGCCTTGGGCGCGGGAGCAGGGTTTCGGTTACGCCAATCTGCAATGCGCGTTTGGCCCGGACGTGAAGCGCTACGCTGCTGCGATGATCGGCCCGGACAAGATTCATCCGCTGCCGGCCACGGGCGGGAAGGTGATTGCGGATTACTTCTACGGCTGGATCACTGGCGCCAACAATCGCTGCGACGCCGCCCCACAATGATCGTTCCCACGCTCTGCGTGGGAATGCATCCTGTGACGCTCCGCGTCATCCGGCGTAGGGACGCGGAGCGTCCCGGGCGGCATTCCCACGCGGAGCGTGGGAATGATCAGCACGCAGAGCGTGGGAACGATCAGGTCAGTCTTGCGTGAAGGCGTCGACTTGTTCGAGCAATTCCGCAAGCTTCTGCGGCATCAACCGCGCATCACAACGGGTTTCCACGTTGATGATGATCGCCGGGTCGTTGCAGCAAATCCGCACGCGGAAGCGCCAGTCGTTGAAGATCACTTTCAGCCCATCACTGTCATCCATCTCCAGCGCCTGCTCGCCATAGCGCTTCTTCAAATGCGCGAGCAGCGGATACGGATCGCGCAGCGGCCGGCGGATATCCCCGGACGCCGGGAATACGCCAATCCGCTCCACCAGCAAAATTGTGCCCAGCCAGGTTTCGTTGGCGCTGGGCAACGGCTGATGGCGTGACAACCAACTCATCACCCCGAGGTTGCCCACCTCGCGTTCAATCTCTACGGAATGTTGTGCAATGTTCATGGTGGCCTGCCTGAAATGAAAAGGAGGGAGCCGTCTCAGCGGCCCTTGAGGTAGACGTTTTCGTAGCAGAAATTGGTCGCCTGCAAGTAACCCTCGGCGTCGCCGCAGTCGAAGCGCATCCCTTTGAATTTGTAGGCCAGTACGCAGCCGTTCTGCGCCTGTTTCATCAACGCGTCGGTGATCTGGATTTCGCCGCCCTTGCCCGGTTGGGTGTCGGCGATCAGGTCGAAAATATCCGGCGTGAGGATGTAACGACCGATGATCGCCAGGTTCGACGGTGCGTCTTGCGGCGCCGGTTTTTCCACCATGTTGTTGACGCGGTAGATGCCGTCGGAAATCAGCTCGCCGGCGATGACGCCGTACTTGTGGGTCTGGTCGGCCGGGACTTCCTGAATGGCGACGATCGAGCAGCGGAATTTCTTGTACAGCTGAATCATCTGCGTCAGCACGCCGTCACCTTCAAGGTTCAGGCACAAGTCATCGGCCAGTACCACGGCAAACGGCTCGTCGCCAATCAACGGACGGCCGCTGAGGATCGCGTGGCCGAGGCCCTTCATTTCCACCTGACGGGTGTAGGAGAAGGTGCAGGTGTCGATCAGCTCGCGAGTGCCGGCCAGAAACTTCTCTTTCTCGGTGCCGCGAATCTGGTGTTCGAGTTCGTAGCTGATGTCGAAATGGTCTTCCAGCGCACGCTTGCCCCGGCCGGTGACGATGGCCATGTGTTGCAGGCCAGCGTCCCGTGCTTCTTCAACGGCGTATTCGATCAACGGCTTGTTGACGATCGGCAGCATCTCTTTCGGCATGGCTTTGGTGGCCGGCAAGAAACGCGTGCCGTAGCCGGCAGCGGGGAACAAACATTTACGAATCATAAAAGTATCCTGGACAGTCATGGAACACAGGCGACGCATGCAGGCCATAACTTCGGTCTGCAAGTTTCAATGATGATTGAAGGCTTACTTTAATACCTGAGTCAGGTTATTAATGGCAATTGTTCATGAGGATAAAACCCGACAATGTTATGAGATGTCGGTGAGTGCGTGATTAGTTATTTTTAGTCGGTATCTGTTGATAGTGATCCGTGCACTTGCAGTGCTAATAAGTAGCGGGCAATACAGTGTGACCTGCAAAAATATTTATTGCCAGTCATTGAACTAGTTTTGTTTTCGGTTGTTGTCGTTCGTTTGTGTGGATTGCGACACATATCCATGCAGTCGGGCTTGACACGCTACTTGGCATTTATCAAATGACGGATCGCGCCATGAAGATTCTCGTGACCGGCGGTGCCGGCTATATCGGTTCGCATACCACACTTGCGTTGCTGGAAGCAGGTTATGAAGTTGTTGTGCTGGATAATCTTTGCAACAGCAGCGATGCGGCGTTGCATGCCGTAGAAGCCATCTGCGGCAAGAGTGCCTGGATGATTCGCGGCGATGTCTGTGATCGGGCCTTGCTCGACCGGATTTTCCGCGAACACAACATTGAGGCCGTGCTGCATTTCGCCGGGCTCAAGGCTGTCGGCGAAAGCGTGCGCAAGCCGCTGGAGTATTACGAAACCAACGTCAGCGGCAGCATCACGCTGTGTCAGGCAATGGCGGCGGCGGGGGTGTTTCGTCTGGTGTTCAGTTCGTCCGCCACGGTGTACGGCGAACCCGAGCAAATGCCCATTCGCGAAGATTTTCCTACCGGCAATCCGACCAATCCTTACGGTCAGTCCAAGCTGATTGTCGAAAACGTGCTGCGCGATTTGAGCCAGGCCGAGCCGCGCTGGAGCATCGCTTTGCTGCGCTACTTCAACCCGATCGGCGCCCACGACAGCGGGCAGATGGGCGAAGACCCCAACGGTATCCCCAACAATCTGGTGCCTTACATCAGTCAGGTAGCGGTCGGCAGCCTTCAAGAGTTGTCGATTTTCGGCAACGACTACCCGACGATCGATGGCACCGGGGTGCGCGATTACATCCACGTCGTTGATCTGGCCGATGGGCATTTGAAAGCATTGCAATCGATTGCCGGACGCACTGGCATTCACACCTGGAACCTCGGTACTGGCGATGGCTACAGCGTGTTGCAGGTGCTACATGCCTTCGAACAGGCCTGCGGGCAACCGGTGCCGTACCGGATGATGCCGCGTCGTTCCGGCGATATTGCCGAGAGTTGGGCCGACGCCTCCAAGGCTGCCAAAGAACTTGGCTGGAAAGCTACGCGCAGTTTGCAGGACATGGTCACCGACACGTGGCGCTGGCAATCCACGCATCCCAATGGTTACTTGGGATGATGGCCATTTAAAGTCCATTGTTATTTTCAGTCAGGTTGTTAGATTCCGTCGGGAAATTACACTGGCAATGCCTTTTGCAAGTCCGTAGATATAAACCTGCCGTTCGACTTTTATCAGTTGGGTAAGACTGTGAAAGAACAACGGATCTTGTTCGCGCTATTTGCGGGCTTGAACGCTACCACCTCTAACACACGCCGGTTTTTTAACAGGCTGAATGTTAGAAAGGAGTTGTTATGAAAAAAGTGATGGCAGTTGCCCTGTTGATGATGTTGAGCAACTGGGCTGCCGCCGCTGAAGCACCGCTTACTGCGGTGACCAATGTAGGTGGCAACGTGGCGGCTTCTCAAGCGCCGGCAGCCAGTACTGCAATGGTCGCCAGTGCAGTCGCGGCGTCTAACAGCGGTGGCAGTGCCAACGGCGGTACCACCGGTACAACGGGTACCACCGGTACAACCGGCACGCATAACTAACAGGAAGTTCTGTTAGTGCAGTACAAGGTCGCCCGACGTGAGTCGGGTGACTTTGTTTTTGGATTCGCCCTTGAATAGCGTAGTGCCATTATGACTCGTAGTGTTTATCTTTTAATGTTGGCAAGTCTCGCTTTGCAAGGTTGCATGTTTTCCCCCGGTCAATACCTGAGCACCCAGGACATCACGCGTCAGGGCGCCAGTGAAAGCAGCCGGGTCGAGCTGATTCCGATCACGCCCAAGCTGATTGCCATGAACCGCGCCACGCAAAAACGTGAGTCGCTGCCGGCAGAGTTGTTGGCGACGCCCGCGGAATACCGCATCGGCAATAACGACGTGCTGTACATCACCGTGTGGGATCACCCGGAACTGACCGCACCCTCCGGCGCGCAACAACAGATCGATGCCAACGGCCGCCTGGTGCGCTCCGATGGCACGCTGTACTACCCGTTTATCAAGGAAGTTCAGGCCACCGGCCGGACTATCCAGCAACTGCGCTCGGACATCGAACAACGGCTGTCGGCGTTCATCGCCGAGCCGCAGGTCGATGTCGCGGTGTTGCGTTTCGCCAGCCAGAAAGTCGTGGTCACCGGCGCCGTCACCAAGGCTGGCCCACAAGCGATTTCCACCAACCCGCTGAGCGTGGTCGAAGCGCTGGGCACTGCCGGCATCGACACCAACAATGCCGACTTGTCCGGGCTGCTGCTCAACCGCAAGGGCCGGGTGTATCCGCTCAATCTGGATTCGCTCAATCAAGCGGATTCCGAGTTGCAGAACGTCTACCTCAAGGGCGGCGATCAGCTGTATCTGCCGTACAACGACAACAAGCGCATCTACGTGATGGGTGAAGTCAATCAGCCACGCGCGTTGAGCTTCAAGACCGCGACGATGAACCTTTCCGACGTGCTCGGTTCGGTCGGCGGCTTGAGCCAGACCACCTCCAACGGCAACGCGGTGTACGTCATTCGCGGCGTGGAAAACCTCGATGTCGAGCCGGCAAAAATCTATCAACTCGAAGCCGAATCGCCGACCGCCATGGCGCTCGCTTCGCACTTCGAAGTGCGTCCTCAGGACGTTGTGTATGTCGGGCCTGCCAACGTGACTCGCTGGAACCGTCTGATCAGCCAACTGGTGCCGTCGGCATCGATTGTCGGCACCGGCGCTTCCGCTGCGAAGAACTGGAGCGAATACAGCAACAACAGCAAATAAGGCCGCCCGTCCGTGAAAATATTGAAAATCGGCGTCTGCCTGATGGCGGCCGCGTTGCTGTGCGGCTGTAACCCGCTGATGAGCGCGTCGCTGAACAACTTGAAGGCCGCGATCGTCGGCCCGGATGAAGTCGAGGTGACGCCCGCCGAAGTGGCAGGGGTCAATTACCCGCAACTCAAACTGACCACGCCGTCCGGCTCCGGCGTTTTGGCGCTGGTGCGCGAGCGCGAGAATCTGCAATTCTGGGTCGCTTCCGGCAAACAAGTGTTGTTGCTGCGCGATGGCCTCGCCGTGCGCAGCATTGGCCTGGGTCTTGAAGGCGATCTCGATGGCACACGCCTGGCTGACAACTCGCCGTTCAAACGAGGCCTGCATCAAGTGCCGGATGGTTTCACCACGCGGCGCTGGATCGATCTCTACAAGGGCCAGGAAGTGGGGGTGATCGTCAACAGTCGCTTCACCCGCCGCGCCACTGAAACCCTGACCATTCTGGACAAGGACTACGCCGTGCTGCGTGTCGACGAGCAGATTGATGCGCCGGCCATTGGTCTCAGTGCGACCAACCGTTATTGGGTCGATCCGCGTGACGGTTTTATCGTGCAGAGCGAGCAGCAACTCACTTCGCAACTGCGTGTGAAACTCGTGCAACTGACCCCTGATCGCAGGCATCTGCCGTGAAGCGCCTGAGGGTTTTTTCCGCTTTTTTGCTGTTGATCGCCAGTGCGAGTCAGGCCGCCGTCACCGTCAGCGGCGATGTCGCCAACCCGGGCCCGGTCGAGTTGCCGGCGGGTGGGCGTTTGCTCGATGTGATCAGCGTTGCCGTACCGAATGCCGAAGGTTATTGGCTGGCGGGCGGCTTGCTGCGCCAATCGCTGATTGAGCAACAGACGCGGCTGAAGGTCGGCGTGCTGTTCGATCTCGATGTGCTGCGGCGCATGGCGTTGCTCTTCGACAGACCGAGCCGGGCGGCGCTGGCGCAGCGTGTTGCCGACGAGGTTCGGCAGATGCCGGTGACCGGGCGGCAGATTGCCGATCTCGATCCGGTGGCGCTGGAAGTCGGCTTCGCCCGCAACATCCGTCTCGACGATGGCGATCGGCTGATCTACCCGACGCGCGTCGATGAGGTGGAAGTGGTGGGCGCGGTTGATGAGTCGTGTCACCTGCCGTATCAGCCGTTGCAGGAGGCTCGCGATTATCTGCAAGGCTGTGCGATTTCCAGCGATGCCGAGGCCGATTATCTGTGGCTGATCCAGCCCAACGGCGCTTCGCAGCGCGTCGGTATTGCGCATTGGAATCGCGAGTCCGGGCACTTTCCCGTGGCCGGCAGCAAGATTCTGGTGCCGCTGAAAAATGATGATCTTGATCCGCCTATCCCTGAGCTGAATCAGCAGTTGGCCGAATTTATTGCCACGCAGCTGGCCGAGGTGGTTCGTTGAAGTTACGTTTTGCAGCTGTGTTGTTATTGCCCTGTGGTTTGGCTCATGCAGAGCCGCGCATTACCCAGAATGACTTCGGCGGCGCCGGTCTGTTGCAGACGCCGACCGCACGCATGGCCCCGGCCGGCGAGTTGAGCGTCAATGCCAACCGCACCGATCCGTACAGCCGCTACAGCGTTTCGTTGCAGCCGCTGGATTGGCTCGAAGGCTCGTTTCGCTACACCGCGATCACCAACCGGCCGTACGGCTCGGAGGCCCTCAGCGGCAGCCAAAGCTATAAGGATAAGGCAGTCGACGCCAAAGTCCGGCTCTGGCAAGAGAGCCACTGGGCTCCGGAAGTGGCGCTGGGCTTCCGAGATATCGGCGGTACCGGTTTGTTCTCCAGTGAGTTTTTCGTCGCCAACAAACGCTTCGACAATTTTGATTTCAGCGCCGGCATCGCCTGGGGTTACATCGGTAATCGCGGCGACTTCGACAACCCGTTGGGCTTCGCCAGTGATCGCTTCAAAACCCGTCCGGAAACCGAAGGCACCGGTGACGTCAACGCGGGTTCGTACTTTCGTGGTCGGCCTTCGCTGTTCGGCGGTGTGAGCTATCAGACGCCGTGGGATCGTCTTAGCCTGAAGCTCGAATACGAAGGCAACGATTACAAGAACGAGCCGAAGGACAACGAGATCAAACAGGACTCGCCGATCAACCTCGGCGCAGTGTTCAAAGTCACTGATTCGATCGACCTCAGCGCGGCGTGGGAACGCGGTAATACGGCGATGTTTGGCGTGACTTTTCACACCAATTTCGTCAGCCGCAAAGCACCGGCGAAGACCTACGACCCGACCCCGGAACCGCTGCCGGCGAAGGCACCGACCACGTCGATGGAGCAGGTTGACTGGGCCAACGTCTCGCAGCGTTTGCAGCAGAATGCCGGCTACAAAGTCGAGCGCATTGCCCAGCGCGATTCCGAGCTGATCGTGTATGGCGAACAGCAGCGTTACTTCCATTCGTCCAAGGCAGTCGGGCGTGCGAGCCGGATTCTCGATAACAGCGTCAACGACGACATCGACTGGTTCACCGTGGTCAACAAGCGCTACGACCTGCCCCTGGAAGAAACCAGCGTGCCGCGCCAGACCTTCCGCGAAGTTATCAACAACGAGGAGCCGTTGCAGTCGCTGCACCGCACCACCGAGATCAACCCGGCGATGCCGCACAATGAAAAAACCCTCTACACCGAAGCGCCGCAGCATTTCAGTTACGGCGTTGGTCTGGGCTTCAAACAGAACGTCGGCGGCCCGGATGGTTTGCTCTATCAATTCAGTGCCGATGCGGATGCCGAATACCGCTTCAATCGCAACACTTGGTGGAGCGGTCTGCTCAGCGCCAATCTGGCGAACAACTTCGACAAATTCACCTACGACGCACCGAGCGGATTACCGCGTGTGCGCACGGATTTGCGCCAGTACCTGACCACCTCCGATGTGACCATGCCGCTGTTCCAGGTCAGCCACGCCGAGCAGTTGGATAAAGACCTCTACGGCATGGTGTACGGCGGTTATCTGGAGTCGATGTTTGCCGGTGTGGGCGGGGAGGTGTTGTTCCGCCCGACCGGTGAACGCTGGTCGGTGGGCGCGGATCTGAACTGGGTGCGCCAGCGTGATTTTGATCAGGGTTTGGGTTTGCGTGATTACTCGGTGGTGACCGGGCATATCACTGGGTATACGGATCTGCCGTTTGATACGTTAGCGGCCGTCAGTGTCGGTCGTTATCTGGCGGGGGATTGGGGCGGTACCGTGGATATCTCGCGCGAGTTTTTCAACGGCGTGCGCTTTGGTGCGTGGGCGACGATTACCACGGCCAACAGCGCGGAATACGGTGAAGGTAGCTTCGACAAAGGCCTGTACCTGTCGATCCCGTTCGACGAAATGATGAGCATGTCGACCATGCGCCGCGCCAACCTGGTGTGGGCCCCGCTGACCCGAGACGGTGGCGCCAGACTGAGCCGCAGCTTCCAACTGCACTCGATGACGGATAGCCGGGAAGGGGACATGTTCTATCGCAACTTCGAGAAAATTACCGAGTAACCCGTGATCTTTGTGGGAGCAGAGCTTGCTCGCGAAAGCGGCGGTACATCCAGCACCGATGTTGCCTGACCCACCGCTTTCGCGAGCAGGCTCACTCCTACACTGATCTGTGGCATTCCCACTATCCAGTGATCAACACGAATCCCCTGTAGGAGCCGAGCTTGCTCGCGAAGGCGTCGGCACATCCAGCACCGATGTTGCCTGACCCACCGCTTTCGCGAGCAAGCTCTGCTCCTACAATGATCTGTGGCATTCCCACTATCCAGTGATCAACACGAATCCCCTGTAGGAGCCGAGCTTGCTCGCGAAGGCGTCGGCACATCCAGCACCGATGTTGCCTGACCCCCCGCTTTTGCGAG
>NZ_JASCPK010000184.1:0-9911 GCF_029959385.1 Pseudomonas sp. PS01303 | reverse complement strand
GTATTAAGGGGCACTTTGTGGCGAGGAGATTTATCCCCGTTCGACTGCGCAGCAGTCGTCGCGTTTGGGGCCGCTTCGCAGCCCAGCGGGGATAAATCCCCTCGCCACAGGGTTTTGCACAGTATTCGAAAAATTCGAGGTTTCAACGCTACGTGATGGATCTGTTTCGCAGTGCACCGATTGCCCAGCCACTGGCCGCGCGTTTGCGTGCGACCAATCTGGATGAGTACGTCGGTCAGGAGCACGTGCTCGCTCGCGGCAAGCCTCTGCGTGAGGCGCTGGAGCAGGGTGCCCTGCATTCGATGATTTTCTGGGGCCCGCCGGGCGTGGGTAAAACCACGCTGGCACGGTTGCTCGCGGAAGTTTCAGACGCGCACTTCGAAACCGTTTCAGCAGTACTCGCCGGGGTCAAAGAGATTCGTCAGGCGGTTGAAATCGCCAAGCAGCAGGCCGGCCAGTACGGCAAGCGCACAATTCTGTTCGTCGATGAAGTACACCGGTTCAACAAGTCGCAGCAGGACGCATTTCTGCCGTACGTTGAAGACGGCACGCTGATCTTCATCGGCGCCACCACCGAAAACCCTTCGTTCGAACTCAATAACGCCTTGTTGTCGCGCGCCCGCGTCTACGTGCTGAAAAGCCTCGACGAAGCGGCGCTGCGCAAACTGGTGCACCGCGCGCTCACCGAAGAGCGCGGCCTGGGCAAGCGCAATCTGACTCTCAGCGATGAAGGTTTCCAGATGCTG
The DNA here is from genome assembly GCF_029959385.1 of Pseudomonas sp. PS01303. NCBI lineage: Bacteria > Pseudomonadati > Pseudomonadota > Gammaproteobacteria > Pseudomonadales > Pseudomonadaceae > Pseudomonas > Pseudomonas sp. PS01303. The sequence goes on along the minus strand of NZ_JASCPK010000184.1, from coordinate 9,165 downwards.
CTGTCCGCCGCCGATGGCGATGGCCGGCGTTTGCTTAATCTGCTGGAAAACGCCTCCGACCTGGCCGACGACAACAGTGAGATGGGCATTGATCTGCTGCAGAGTCTGCTCGGCGATACGCGTCGGCGCTTCGACAAGGGCGGCGAAGCGTTCTACGACCAGATTTCGGCGCTGCACAAATCCGTACGGGGTTCCAACCCCGACGGCGCGCTGTACTGGTTCGCGCGGATGATCGACGGTGGTTGCGATCCGCTGTACCTGGCCCGGCGCGTGGTGCGCATGGCCAGCGAAGACATCGGCAATGCCGACCCGCGCGCGCTGAGCCTGTGCCTCGCTGCGTGGGAAGTGCAGGAGCGCCTCGGCAGTCCGGAGGGCGAGTTGGCCGTGGCGCAAGCCATCACCTATCTGGCCTGCGCGCCGAAAAGCAACGCGGTGTACATGGGTTTCAAAACTGCCCTGCGCGCCGCCGCCGAGCACGGTTCGTTGGAAGTACCCCTGCATCTGCGCAACGCGCCGACCAAACTGATGAAACAGTTGGGCTACGGCGACGAATACCGTTACGCCCACGATGAACCGGACGCTTATGCGGCTGGCGAAGACTATTTCCCGGACGAGCTCGACCCGATTCCGTTCTACCAACCGGTGCCGCGTGGCCTGGAGTTGAAGATCGGCGAGAAGCTCAACCACCTCGCGCAACTCGACCGTTTAAGCCCTCGGCAGCGGAGAAAATAGTGCTTCCATTGATCATCGCGGTGTCTGCCGGCGGCGTTGCTGGCACTTTGTTGCGCTTCGCCACCGGCAATTGGATCAACGCCAATTGGCCGCGGCACTTCTATACCGCGACGCTGGCCGTTAATATCGTGGGCTGCCTGCTGATTGGCGTGTTGTACGGCCTGTTTTTGATACGCCCGGAAGTGCCGATCGAGGTGCGTGCCGGGTTGATGGTCGGCTTCCTCGGGGGGCTGACGACTTTTTCATCCTTTTCACTGGATACGGTGCGCCTGCTGGAAAGCGGGCAAGTGCCGCTGGCCTTGGGCTATGCGGCACTCAGCGTATTCGGCGGGCTGCTCGCGACGTGGGCTGGCCTGTCTTTGACCAAACTTTGATAACGAGAAACCGACATGCTCGATTCCAAACTGTTACGTAGCAACCTTCAGGACGTAGCGGACCGCCTGGCTTCCCGTGGCTTCGCCCTGGATACCGCGCGCATCGAAGCGCTGGAAGAACAGCGCAAGACCGTCCAGACCCGCACCGAAGCACTGCAGGCTGAGCGTAACGCGCGTTCCAAATCCATCGGTCAGGCCAAGCAGCGCGGCGAAGACATCGCCCCGTTGATGGCGGACGTCGAGCGCATGGCGGGCGAATTGAGTGCCGGTAAAGTCGAACTGGACGCGATCCAGACCGAACTGGACTCGATCGTTCTGGGCATTCCTAACCTGCCGCACGAATCCGTGCCGGTCGGCAAAGACGAAGACGACAACGTCGAAGTGCGCCGCTGGGGCACCCCGACTGCCTTCGATTTCGAAGTGAAAGACCACGTTGCCCTCGGCGAGAAGTTCGGCTGGCTGGACTTTGAAACCGCTGCCAAGCTTTCCGGCGCGCGTTTCGCCCTGCTGCGTGGCCCGATCGCCCGTCTGCACCGCGCGCTGGCGCAGTTCATGATCAATCTGCACGTCAACGAGCACGGCTACGAAGAGGCTTACACGCCTTATCTGGTTCAGGCGCCGGCGCTGCAAGGCACCGGCCAGTTGCCGAAGTTCGAAGAAGACCTGTTCAAGATCGCCCGCGAAGGCGAAGCCGATCTGTACCTGATCCCGACTGCCGAAGTGTCGTTGACCAACATCGTTGCCGGTGAAATCGTCGATTCGAAACTGCTGCCGATCAAATTCGTTGCCCACACCCCGTGCTTCCGCAGTGAAGCCGGTGCATCGGGTCGCGACACGCGCGGCATGATCCGTCAGCACCAGTTCGACAAAGTTGAAATGGTGCAGATCGTTGAGCCGTCGACCTCGATGGAAGCGCTGGAAGGCCTGACCGCCAACGCTGAAAAAGTCCTGCAACTGCTCGGTCTGCCGTATCGCACCCTGGCGCTGTGCACCGGCGACATGGGCTTCAGCGCGGTCAAGACTTACGACCTCGAAGTGTGGATCCCGAGCCAGGACAAGTACCGCGAGATTTCGTCGTGCTCGAATTGCGGCGACTTCCAGGCCCGTCGTATGCAAGCGCGTTTCCGCAACCCGGAAACCGGCAAGCCTGAGCTGGTACACACCTTGAACGGTTCCGGCCTGGCCGTAGGCCGTACCCTGGTTGCCGTGCTGGAAAACTACCAGCAGGCCGACGGTTCGATCCGTGTGCCGGACGTACTGAAGCCGTACATGGGTGGCCTTGAGGTCATCGGCTAAATGAAATATCTGCCGCTGTTTCACAACCTGCGCGGCAGTCGTGTGTTGGTCGTCGGTGGGGGGGAAATTGCCTTGCGCAAATCCCGCCTGCTGGCCGATGCCGGTGCGCTGCTGCGGGTGGTCGCACCTGAAATCGAATCGCAGCTGCGTGAGCTGGTCGCAGCTTCCGGCGGCGAATGCCTGTTGCGCGGTTACGTCGAGGCGGATCTGGACGGTTGCGGGCTGATCATCGCCGCCACCGACGATGAAACGCTGAACGCACAAGTCTCCACCGATGCTCACAAGCGCTGCGTGCCGGTCAACGTGGTCGACGCGCCTGCCTTGTGCAGCGTGATCTTCCCGGCGATCGTCGATCGCTCGCCGCTGATCATCGCCGTGTCCAGCGGTGGCGACGCGCCGGTGCTGGCGCGACTGATTCGCGCCAAGATCGAAACCTGGATTCCCTCGACTTACGGTCAACTGGCCGGGCTCGCCGCACGTTTCCGTAATCAGGTGAAAAGCCTGTTTCCGGATGTGCAGCAGCGTCGCGGATTCTGGGAGGACGTGTTCCAAGGGCCGATTGCCGACCGCCAACTGGCCGGGCAGGGCGCTGAGGCCGAGCGTCTGTTGCAAGCCAAGATTGATGGCGAAGCAACGGTTACCACCGGTGAAGTGTATTTGGTCGGCGCAGGGCCGGGTGATCCGGATCTGCTGACGTTCAAGGCTTTGCGTCTGATGCAGCAAGCCGACGTGGTGTTGTACGACCGTTTGGTTGCGCCAGCGATTCTTGAGTTGTGCCGTCGCGATGCCGAGCGCGTGTATGTCGGCAAGCGCCGTTCAGATCATGCCGTGCCGCAGGATCAGATCAACCAGCAACTGGTTGATCTGGCCAAGGCTGGCAAGCGTGTGGTGCGCTTGAAGGGCGGTGATCCGTTTATCTTTGGCCGTGGCGGCGAAGAGATCGAAGAACTGGCGGCGCACGGGATTCCATTTCAGGTGGTGCCGGGGATTACCGCAGCCAGTGGTTGCGCGGCGTATGCCGGGATTCCGCTGACCCATCGTGATTACGCGCAGTCAGTGCGCTTTGTCACCGGGCATTTGAAGGACGGCTCCACCGATCTGCCCTGGGCCGACCTCGTCGCCCCGGCGCAGACGTTGGTGTTCTACATGGGCCTGGTGGGCTTGCCGGTGATCTGCGAGCAGTTGATCAAGCACGGTCGCGCGGCGGATACCCCGGCGGCGTTGATTCAGCAAGGCACCACGGTCAATCAGCGGGTCTTTACCGGCACGCTGGCGGATCTGCCACGCATGGTGGCGGAGCATGAAGTGCATGCCCCGACATTGGTGATCGTCGGGGAAGTGGTGCAACTGCGCGAGAAACTGGCTTGGTTTGAAGGGGCTCAGGCGCAGGTCTGAGTCAGATCAAAAGATCGCAGCCTTCGGCAGCTCCTACATGAGAATGCGTTCCCCTGTAGGAGCTGCCGAAGGCTGCGATCTTTTGATTTTTTGCTGTTAGCCCTTCAACCAAACCCCTTTGCCGCCCAACCGCGCCCGATCATGGGCCGCCGTGAAATCCTGCTCCGGCCCCTTCGGCACAACCCCCGTCGGGTTAATCGTCTTGTGACTGCCGTAGTAGTGGTTCTTGATGTGCTGAAAATCCACCGTCTCGCCAATCCCCGGCAGCTGATACACCTCACGCAGCCAGTTCGACAGGTTCGGATAATCGGCAATCCGCCGCAGGTTGCATTTGAAGTGCCCGTGATACACCGCGTCAAAACGAATCATTGTGGTGAACAGGCGCACATCGGCTTCGGTCAGGTACTCGCCGGTCAGATAGCGATTCGCACCTAAAACCCGCTCCAGATGATCGAGCTCAGCAAACACCTCATCGAACGCTTGTTCATACGCCTGTTGCGACGTGGCAAACCCGGCGCGGTACACGCCGTTGTTTACGGCTGGATAAATTCGATCGTTGAGCGCATCAATCTCGCTGCGCAGTGGCGCCGGGTAGAAGTCCAGCTCATTGCCGGTCAGACCATCAAACGCGTTGTTGAACATGCGGATGATCTCCGCTGATTCATTACTGACGATGCGTTTGAGCTTTTTGTCCCACAGCACCGGCACGGTGACGCGGCCGGTGTAGTCGGCGGTGTCAGCGGTGTAGCGCTGATGCATGAATTCAAAGCCATCGAGTTTGTCGCCGGTCGAGCCCAGCGCTTTGTCGAACGTCCAGCCGTTTTCCAGCATCAACCAACTGACCACCGAAACGTCGATCAGACTTTCCAGACCTTTGAGTTTGCGCAGGATCAGCGTGCGATGTGCCCATGGACAGGCGAGTGACACATAGAGGTGATAGCGACCGGCCTCGGCGGCAAAACCACCTTCACCGCTCGGGCCGGGCTCGCCGTTGGCGGTCACCCAGTTGCGGCGTTGCGCCTGTTCGCGCTGAAACGCGCCGTCTTTGCTGCTTTCGTACCACTTGTCCTGCCAGTGGCCATCGACGAGTAAACCCATGATCAAGACTCCGTAAATCAGTAAACGTTGGAGTCGAGTCTATTCCTGTGAGTTCGAACAAAAAGCGCAAAGATCGGGCGTGAATGATCGGTTAAATCGATTTGTCTCGCGCAGCCCAGTATTGCTCGGCGGTTTCGAAGGCTTGTTCACGCGGTTGGCCTAGCCCGCGCAGGGCCAGCGCCATCGTCGAGATCAGCGCCATTTGTGGGTAGCTGTCGACCACGTCGCCGCGCCACACGGCTTTCAAGTGCTCAATATCCAGCGATGAAGGTTTGACGTGACGTTGCGCCGACATCTGCGGCCATTCCTCGTCCCAGCTTTCTCCGCCAGTGGTGCCGTAGAGGTGGCTGTTTGCATCCGGGTTGATCTCGATTTCGCCGCCATCACCCTTGACCACTATCGCTGTGTCGCCGAGCAATCCGCTGGCATCGCGGTGCACCGCTTGGTAGCCGGGATGGAAAATACTTTGCAGCCCGCAGCGTGCGCCCAGTGGATTGAGAATCCGCGCCAGCGAATGAATCGGCGAGCGCAGACCCAAGGTGTTGCGCAGATCGATCATGTTCTGCAACTGCGGCGCCCAGTCCACCAGCGGCATAAACGCGAGGCCGCCGTTGTCCAGCGCCGCGCCGACCTGTTGCCAGGTGCGACACAACGGGATGTTCAACTCGCCGAGCAGTTGCTCGCTGTACAGCCGCCCGGCGGTGTGCGCGCCGCCGCCGTGCATGAAGATGCGCACGCCGTTCTGCGCCAGGCACTTGGCGGCCAGCAGGTACCACGGCAGATGGCGCTTTTTACCGGCATAGGTCGGCCAATCCAGATCGACGTTCAGCGCCGGCGCCTGCAAGTGTTCACGCAAGGCTTCGGTGAAACCGGCCATTTCCTCGGCGCTTTCTTCCTTGTGGCGCAGCAACATCAGGAACGCACCCAGCTGGGTGTCCTCGACCTTGTCGTCGAGCACCATGCCCATGGCTTTACGCGCTTCTTCGCGCGTCAGATCACGGGCGCCGCGTTTGCCCTTGCCGAGGATGCGTACGAACTGGGCGAATGGATGTTCGGCAGGCGTTTCGAGGGTCAGCGCTGGAAAGTCGGTCATAAGCAATTCGTCGGTTTGGGCAGGCCCGCCAGTTTTGCGGCGAGTTTGGCAGGGGTGCCTTTGAACAGTCGGTTCAGGTGCAGGCTGTTGCCTTTTTCCGCGCCGAGTTTCAGTGCGGTGTACTTGATCAGCGGACGCGTGGCCGGGGACAACTGGAATTCGGCGTAGAAGCTGCGCAGCAATTCGAGGACTTCCCAGTGTTCGGCGGTCAACTCAATCTTTTCGGCGGCGGCGAGGGCGCTGGCGACATCGTGGGACCAATCGCTGAGGTCAACGAGGAAACCATCCTTGTCCAGTTCGATGGCGCGGGCGCCGACGGTCATGGAATTCATAGCCAGCTGTTGACCTTGTCGTGATGGATCGACAGTTCGACGAAGGCCGGGTAATCGATCACTTCGGCCCAGTCAGGAACTTGGATGGCGCGCGCCTGCGCGTCTTCGGCCAGAACGAACAATTTGATCTGGCGACTGTGCAGCGCGGTTAACGGCGCGGTGCCCGGTTGCAACGCGTAGACCGCATCGCCGGACAGCAACAAAGCATCAGCGCCGCCGATCACGCGCAGGCAACTGGTCAGGCGATCGTCGCCGAACGGGGAATGAGACAACACATGCAAAGTCGACATCAGAGGGTGATCACCTGGTCGTAGCGGTCAATAAGGGCGGTGATTTGCTCGGCGGCCAGCGGCGCGGCCTCGTCCAGCGACAACGTGCTGAGGCCGCGGGCGCTGGCGCTGTCGGCGCAATAGAACAGCTCTTCCACGCCGAACATCGGCAGCGCTTGCAGGTTGGCGCTGAGGTCTTTCTGTTGCAGTGCCTTCGCGTTTTGTCCGGCGCTGAGTTGCAGCACGCCGTCATCGAGAAACAGCAAACCGATCGGCAGATCGAAAGCGCCGCCGGCCAGCACGATGTCCAGCGCTTCGCGGGCGCCGGGGCCCGACCATGGCGACTGGCGGCTGATGATCAACAGGGATTTGGCCATCTCACGCACCTCCAAAGCAGATCAGTCGATCGGCATCTTGCACCGCATCATGCAACTGACCGAGGCCGGACAATTCCCACGGCGTGCTGACCGAAATCGCTTCGCGCTGGTAACGCTTGGCTTCTTCCGCGTTCAGGGCGCCACGGCGCAGTGCGGCGGCGATGCAGACCACGCCGTCGAGCTTTTGCTCGGTAATAAACGCGCGCCAATGCTTGGGCAAGTCGAGTTCGTCCTGCGGGGTGACCACCGCGTCGGAGGCGTTGTAGACGCCGTCCTGGTAGAAAAACAGCCGGACAATCTGATGCCCACCGGCCAGTGCCGCCTGCGCAAACAGCAGGGCACGGCGCGAGGAGGGCGCATGGGCGGCGGAAAACAACGCGATGGCGAACTTCATGACGGACTCGATCAGCAAAACTGCGGCCATGATAAAGCATTGCGGCCGCCAAAGGATCGCGTAAACCCGATCCCTGTAGGAGCTGCGGCACGCTGCGATCTGTTGATCTTGATTTTAAAAAAACCAGATCAAAAGATCGCAGCCTCGTTTCACTCGTCAGCTCCTACAGGGGATTTGCGGTTAGCGGGGCATGTAGCCGAGTTGCCAGCGTCGCGGGATTCTGAGGGAAAGCAGGCCGATCAACGCGGCCAGCACAGCGCTGACAAACATGGCTTTGAGGCCCAGATGCTGTTCCAGCACCGCCCCCAGAATGGCGCCGATAAACATCCCGCTCCACGGCACCAGTTGCACCCGCCAGCCGCTGCGCCGTTCGCCGAGCATCCAGCGCCCCAGTCCTCGGCCAAATCGCGACAGCGCGCCGGTCACGTAGGTCAGCCCGACCGGCAGGCCATTCACTTCCTCGACCGCCGCGTTGAGCATGCCCATCGCAATGATCGCTGCGAGCAATGCCGGCAGTTGCGCGTCGAACGGCCACGCCGCCGAGGTGCAGAGCAGGGTGGCGATGCACAGCAGCAGCGGCAGCGCGCGTCGCCCACCGAGGCGCGCGACGAGTACACCCAAGGCGTTACCGAGGATGAACGTTGCGACAAGAATCACCAGGCGCAAGGTCAACCCGAGATCACCTTCACTGATCGCCACCGCCAGTCGTGTGGTGTTCCCGCTCATGAACGAGACGAAATCGCCGCTGGCCATGAAACCGATGGCATCGGTCATGCCGGCCAGTACCGACAGGCTGGCGACCAGCGCCAGACCCACGCGTCCGCGCCATTTCTGCGTGTGCAGATGGCCGGGGCTGGCGCGATGAGTCGAGGCGGAAGGCAGCATCGGCGAAAGGATCCTTGGCGTGGCGGTTAAGGTTCTATCCCGTACAGGTCGCAGTATTCCAGCCAGTCCATGCCGGCCATTTCCGCCACCTCGCGATGCACTTCCAGGCGCTGCGCCTGATATTCCTCAGGCGAATCAGCGGTCAGCTGCAACGTCAGTTCCCAGGCAAACAACCCCAGCTTGTCCGCCTCTTCTTCAAACGCCTCATGCAGACGTTCTTCGCGGTATTGCGCCTGGGTTTCTCCCTTAGCCTGAGCCAGCAGAGGATTGAGGTGGTCGAGGCTGTCGCGCAACTCGGGGCGCGCATCGAGGAACAGTTTCAGGGCGTGTTCATGTCGCTGATCGGTAGGCGCCATGGGTTTTCCTTGTGAGGCTGATGACCTTAGGTTGCCGCAGCGGCGAGTGCCTGTCTCGCTATAAATGCAGTAAAGCAGAACGATTTCCGCTTGCGGCGGTGATACAGTCCGCTTTTTTCTGAATGAGCGAATGCAATGCGAATTCTGATGGTAGCGCTGGCGGCGACGGTTCTGGCCGGTTGCGCAGGTTCGGCGATGGACGATGCGCGCACCCAGGCGCCTTATAAAGTCATGACCTCGGACAAAGCCGAGAAGCTCGTGGCGCAGTGCGTGCAATTTGCCTGGCAAGACGAGGCGGTATTTGGCGTGGACGCGGGGGCTTATCTGCAACCGGGCAAGAAGGGCGGTTCGACGGTGTACACCCGTTCGGCGGAGTCGTTCGTTGACCTGAGCACGGAGCCGTCGGGGACGACGCTGAATTACTACGCGCAGAAAGATGATTTTGTCGCGAAGCGGCGGTTGGCGGCGTTGGCGACTTGCCTCTGATTATTGGGTGAATTGACGGCCGCCTTCGCGAGCAGGCTCGCTCCCACAATTTGGAATGCATTCCAATAAGCATGGACT
>NZ_JASCPK010000183.1:0-9970 GCF_029959385.1 Pseudomonas sp. PS01303 | reverse complement strand
TGTTGGAGTGACCCCTTGTGGCGAGGGGATTAATCCCCGTTGGGCTGCGCAGCGGCCCTGAAAATCTAAAAGCGACGACTGCTTCGCAGCCGAACGGGGATAAATCCCCTCGCCACAGGTTTTCGTCACAGATAGCTTCGCTCCTACATTGAATTGTGTGTTTGGCAGGTTTCTGTTGGAGTCTGGCAATGCCGTTACGCGAAGAATGTCTGTGGGAAAAACTCACGCCGCAAAGGCCGGATAACACGGCGCTCAAGGGTGAAGTCAAAGTCGATGTCTGCGTGATCGGCGCCGGGTTTACCGGGTTGTCGGCGGCGCTGCATCTGTTGGAACAGGGCAAAAGCGTCTGCGTGCTGGAAGCGCATCGCGCTGGCCACGGCGGTTCCGGGCGCAACGTCGGGCTGGTCAACGCCGGCATGTGGATTCCACCGGACGAGATCGAAGCCGGTTTCGGCGAAGCGGTCGGCAGTCAGCTCAATCGCATGCTCGGGGCCGCGCCCGCGCTGGTGTTCAGCCTTGTGGACAAGTACAACATCGATTGCCAATTGCGCCGCGAAGGCACGCTGCACATGGCGCATAACGCCAAGGGCGAGGCCGATCTGCGCAGTCGCGAGCAACAATGGAAACGTCGCGGCGCACCGGTCGAGCTACTCACCGGCAAGGCTTGCGAACAAGCCACCGGGACGCAAAAAATCGCCGCCGCGTTGCTCGATCGTCGCGCTGGCACGCTCAATCCGATGGCTTATGTCACCGGGCTGGCGAACGCGGTGCTCGGCCTCGGCGGGCAGATGTTCGACCATTCACCGGTCACTCGACTCGAGCGTCAGGGCGCGAAATGGTCGGTGCAAACCGAGCACGGTTCGGTGCTCGCCGAACAAGTGGTCATCGCCTCCAACGCCTACACCGAGGGCGACTGGACGGAACTCAAACGCAATTTCTTCCCCGGTTATTACTATCAGGTCGCTTCGGTGCCGCTGACCGAAGACGCTGCGCAGGAGATTCTTCCGGGTGGGCAAGGCTCGTGGGATACCCGCCAGGTGTTGAGCAGCATCCGCCGCGATAAAGAAGGGCGGTTATTGCTCGGCAGCCTTGGCAACGGTAATCAAAAACCGGCCTGGTTTCTCAAGGCTTGGGCTGATCGGGTGCAGCAGCATTACTTCCCCCATTTGAAACCCGTCGAATGGGAGTGCACCTGGACCGGGCGCATCGCGTTTACGCCCGATCACCTGATGCGTCTGTTCGAACCGGCACCGGGGCTGGTCGCTGTCACGGGCTATAACGGCCGTGGCGTCACCACTGGCACGGTGGTCGGCAAAGCCTTCGCCGATTACTTGTGCAACGGCAATGCCGAGGCCCTGCCAATTCCCTTTGCACCGATGCAGCCCTTGGCGGGCGTGGGCTTGCGCAGTTGCCTGTACGAGGCCGGGTTCTCGCTGTATCACGCGGGCCAGTGCCTGCGCATCGTGATTTGAGTGTTGAATTATGTTGCCGGAAGCGGCGCTTTTCGATGCAGCGACTAGCCTGTAATGGTGCGGGTTGTAGCAGTCCCGCACCAGCAGTGTGCAGTTCGGTGACGCGGGCTGTTACAGGCTGGTTGCACGTCGTTTGGTGCCGCGGTTGCAATGATGGCGCATGCGGGTTGCGCCTGAAAAAATAAATGGTTTCACCTTCCGCGGTTTAGACGGTTGCACGCCCAATGAAAATGGGAACGAAACAGTCGAAATAACAAGAAAGCAGCGACTTTTTGAAGAATAAAAAACCGATGGCACGGCCCTTGCTCTGCGCATTCAGTGAAGTGAAGTCGCAGTGCCAACTAAAAAAAACCTTGGAGCACCACCTCATGTCCCAGACGTTTTACAAGAAAGGCTTTCTAGCCCTCGCAGTGGCTACTGCGTTGGGTGTTTCTGCGTTTGCTCAGGCTGATATCAAAATCGGTGTAGCGGGTCCAATGACGGGCGCCAACGCGGCATTTGGCGAGCAGTACATGAAGGGTGCACAAGCGGCGGCCGATTCGGTCAACGCGGCAGGTGGCGTCAACGGGGAAAAAATCGTTCTGGTCAAAGGCGATGACGCCTGCGAACCGAAACAAGCGGTAACGGTCGCCAAGGATCTGGTCAATCAGAAAGTTGCTGGCGTGGTCGGCCACTTCTGCTCGTCTTCCACCATTCCAGCCTCGGAAATCTACGACGAAGCCGGCGTAATCGCGATCACCCCGGGTTCCACCAACCCGCAAGTGACCGAGCGCGGCCTCAGCGCCATGTTCCGTATGTGCGGGCGTGACGACCAGCAAGGTATCGTTGCCGGCGACTACATTGTCGACGTGCTCAAGGGTAAAAAAGTCGTTGTATTGCACGACAAAGACACCTACGGCCAAGGCCTGGCGGATGCCACCAAGGCACAACTGGTCAAGCGCGGCGTGACGCCAGTGTTGTATGAAGGCCTGACCCGTGGCGAAAAAGACTTCAGCACCATCGTCACCAAAATTCGTGGCGCTGGCGCCGATGTCGTCTACTTCGGTGGTCTGCACCCGGAAGCCGGTCCGCTGGTTCGTCAACTGCGTGAGCAAGGCCTGAAAGACGTCAAGTTCATGTCCGATGACGGTATCGTGACCGATGAACTGGTAACCACCGCGGGTGGCCCGCAATTCGTGGATGGCGTGCTGATGACCTTCGGTGCCGACCCACGCATGCTGCCAGAGAGCAAGGCAGTGGTAGACGCGTTCCGCAAGGCCGGCACCGAGCCTGAGGGCTACACCCTGTACGCCTACGCTTCGGTACAAACCCTGGCCGCAGCCTTCAACGGCGCCAAGTCCAACAAGGGCGAAGAAGCGGCTGCCTGGCTGAAGAAAAACCCGGTGAAAACCGTCATGGGCGAAAAAGCCTGGGACTCGAAGGGCGACCTGAAAGTCTCCGACTACGTGGTTTACCAGTGGGACAAGGACGGAAAATATCACCAGCTGGAAAAACAGAAGTAAGGGCTGACGCGATCAGTTGATCCCACGGTTCCTTGTAGGAGCCGGGCTTGCCCGCGAAGACGGACTGACAGGCGACAACATTGTTGAATGTTGAAATGCTTTCGCGGGCAAGCCTTGCTCCTACAGGGGCCGGTGGTGACGGGCGAATCGTGGCTGACATTGCTCCGACGTAAATCTGTATTTTCCCTAGAAGAGCCGCACGTCCACAGGCGTGCAGGTTCTCACTGCGTGAGATTGCGTTATGGATGGTATTTTCCTGCAGCAACTGGTCAACGGTCTGACCCTCGGGTCGGTCTATGGCCTGATCGCCATCGGCTACACAATGGTCTACGGCATCATCGGCATGATCAACTTCGCCCACGGCGAGGTTTACATGATTTCTGCTTACCTGGCGGCAATCAGTCTGGCTCTGCTGGCTTACTTCGGTATCGAATCTTTCCCGCTGCTGATGCTCGGCACACTGATCTTCACCATCGTCGTCACGGCGGTGTATGGCTGGGTCATTGAGCGAGTCGCTTACAAACCCCTGCGCAACTCCACCCGACTGGCACCGCTGATCAGCGCCATCGGTATCTCCCTGATTCTGCAAAACTACGCACAGATCGCTCAAGGCGCGAAACAACAAGGCGTGCCAACCTTGCTGACTGGCGCGTGGCGTGTCGACATCGGCACCGGTTTCGTGCAACTGACTTACACCAAAGTCTTCATTCTGGTGGCCGCGTTCGTCGGCATGGGCGTACTGACCTACATCATCAAGTACACCAAGCTCGGGCGCATGTGCCGTGCCACTCAGCAAGACCGCAAAATGGCCTCGATTCTGGGGATCAACACCGACCGCGTGATCTCTTACGTGTTCATCATCGGTGCAGCCATGGCGGCATTGGCCGGTGTGTTGATCACCATGAACTACGGCACGTTCGACTTCTATGCCGGCTTCATCATCGGCATCAAGGCATTCACTGCTGCGGTGCTCGGCGGTATCGGCTCTCTGCCCGGTGCGATGCTCGGCGGGATCATTCTCGGGATTTCCGAGTCGCTGTTCTCCGGCCTGGTCAACTCCGACTACAAAGACGTGTTCAGCTTCTCGCTGCTCGTACTTGTTCTGGTCTTCCGGCCGCAGGGCCTGTTGGGCCGTCCTCTTGTGTCGAAGGTGTAAGCGATGTCTTCAACCACCAAAAAAACCATCGATATCAAAAAAAGTCTGGTTGAGGCGATTCTTGCCGGCCTGATTGCCCTGATCGTATTCGGGCCGATTGTCGGCGTCGTCCTCGACGGTTACAGCTTCAACCTCGAATCGACCCGTGTGGCGTGGATCATTGGCGTTGTCATGATCGGCCGGTTTGCCCTCAGCCTGTTCCTGCAAACCCCCAAAGGCCTGAAAATTCTCGACAGCTTCGAGAGCACCGGGTCGGGTGTGCATGTACTGCCAGCCGATCACAAATCGAGCCTGCGCTGGATCATCCCGCTGCTGATTGTGCTGGCTGTCATCGTGCCGTTTGTTTCCAACTCCTATTTGCTGGGCGTGGTCATCCTCGGGTTGATCTACGTGCTGTTGGGATTGGGGCTGAACATCGTGGTCGGTCTGGCCGGTCTGCTCGACCTCGGTTACGTGGCGTTTTATGCCATCGGCGCCTACGGTCTGGCGCTCGGTTATCAGTACCTCGGTCTGGGCTTCTGGACGGTGCTGCCGCTGGCGGCGATCACTGCGGGCCTTGCCGGCTGCATCCTCGGTTTTCCGGTACTGCGCCTGCACGGCGACTATCTGGCGATCGTGACCCTGGGCTTCGGTGAAATCATTCGCCTGATCCTTAACAACTGGTTGTCGCTGACTGGCGGCCCGAACGGCATGCCGGCGCCACTGCCGACGTTCTTCGGTCTGGAGTTCGGCAAACGGGCGAAGGATGGCGGGGTGCCGTTCCATGAGTTCTTCGGCATCGCCTACAACCCGGACGTGAAGTACTACTTCATCTATGCGGTGTTGTTCCTCGTGGTATTAGCTGTGCTGTACATCAAACACCGTTTGGTGAAGATGCCGGTCGGCCGTGCCTGGGAAGCCTTGCGTGAAGACGAAATCGCCTGCCGTTCGATGGGCCTCAACCACGTGCTGGTCAAGCTATCGGCGTTCACCATTGGCGCGTCGACGGCGGGTCTGGCCGGTGTGTTTTTCGCCACCTATCAAGGTTTCGTTAACCCGACCTCGTTCACGTTCTTCGAATCGGCACTGATCCTGGCCATCGTCGTCCTCGGCGGCATGGGCTCGACCATCGGCGTGGTGATTGCAGCCTTCGTACTCACCGTCGCCCCGGAACTGCTGCGCGGCTTCGCTGAATATCGCGTGCTGCTGTTCGGCATCCTGATGGTGTTGATGATGATCTGGCGACCACGTGGGCTGATCCGCATCAGCCGTACCGGGGTCACTCCACGCAAAGGTGCCATTCACTATGAGAGGACTGCGCCATGAGTGAAGTCGTACTCTCTGTTGAAAAACTGATGATGCATTTCGGTGGCATCAAGGCCTTGAGCGATGTCAGCCTGAAGGTCAAACGCAACTCGATCTTCGCCTTGATCGGCCCTAACGGCGCTGGCAAAACCACTGTGTTCAACTGCCTGACCGGTTTCTACAAAGCCTCCGGCGGCAAGATCGAGCTCAACGTGCGCGGCCAGCAGACCAACGTCATCCAGTTGTTGGGCGAGTCGTTCAAAGCGTCGGATTTCGTTTCGCCGAAATCCTTCCTCAGTCGCATGTACTACAAGATGTTCGGTGGCACGCACCTGGTGAACCGTGCGGGGCTGGCGCGGACATTCCAGAACATTCGTCTGTTCAAGGAAATGTCGGTGCTGGAAAACCTGCTGGTGGCCCAACACATGTGGGTCAACCGCAACATGCTCGCCGGCATTCTCAACACCAAGGGCTACCGCAAGGCTGAAAGCGACGCACTGGACGTTGCCTTCTACTGGCTGGAAGTGGTCGATCTGGTCGACTGCGCCAACCGTCTCGCCGGTGAACTTTCCTACGGCCAGCAACGTCGCCTGGAGATTGCCCGCGCCATGTGCACTCGGCCGCAGATCATCTGCCTCGACGAACCGGCCGCCGGCCTCAACCCTCAGGAAACCGAAGCGCTGAGCGCGATGATCCGGCTGCTGCGCGACGAGCACGATCTGACCGTGGTGCTGATCGAACACGACATGGGCATGGTAATGAGCATTTCTGACCACATCGTGGTGCTGGATCACGGCATCGTCATCGCCGAAGGCGGGCCTGAAGCGATTCGAAATGATCCGAAAGTGATTGCGGCGTATCTCGGCGCTGACGAAGAGGAACTGGTATGACGCAACCGATCCTCGAACTCAAAAACCTCGACGTGTTCTACGGACCGATCCAGGCGCTCAAAGGTGTTTCGCTGCAGATCAACGAGGGGGAAACCGTCAGCCTGATCGGCTCTAACGGGGCCGGTAAATCGACATTGCTGATGTCGATCTTCGGCCAGCCGCGTGCGGCTGGCGGGCAGATCATTTATCAAGGCGTCGACATCACCCAGAAGTCCTCGCACTACATCGCTTCCAATGGCATCGCGCAGTCGCCGGAAGGACGGCGGGTGTTCCCTGACATGACCGTCGAGGAAAACCTGTTGATGGGCACCATCCCGATTGGCGACAAGTACGCCAAAGAGGACATGCAGCGCATGTTCGCGCTGTTCCCGCGACTGGAAGAGCGGCGGACGCAGCGGGCGATGACCATGTCCGGTGGTGAGCAACAGATGCTCGCGATTGCCCGGGCGTTGATGAGCAGGCCGAAGTTGTTGCTGCTCGATGAACCGAGCCTGGGCCTGGCGCCGATCGTGGTGAAGCAGATTTTTGCGACCCTGCGGGAGTTGGCGAAAACCGGGATGACGATTTTCCTGGTCGAGCAGAACGCCAACCATGCGCTGAAGCTGTCGGATCGGGCGTATGTGATGGTTAACGGCGAGATTCGCCTGACCGGTACCGGCAAAGAGTTGCTGGTGAATGAGGAGGTGCGTAACGCCTATCTGGGCGGGCACTGATTCCCCATAAGTTGTCCACAAACCCCGACGCGAAAATGTCGGGGTTTTTTTATCTCTCAAATTCACCGTAAACCCCTGTAGGAGCAAGGCTTGCCCGCGAAGAGGCCTCCCCATTCATCTTATGTATTGGCTGATACACCGCCATCGCGGGCAAGCCTTGCTCCTACAAGAAACGGGTTGAAGTGAAATTGTGGAAAACAAATCCGGCAAGCTACCAAAGCGCGACATAAAGACGCTGCAAATGGCTGTTTTTCCACAGTTTTGACTTGTCCCCGTTTGCTGTGGAGCTGGCTGTGAATAACGTGGGTGTATCTGGCTGCAGGCCTTGTAAGCCGTGGCTTGCAAAGGTGTGGTTGTTTTTTGATCAGACGCTTTTGCCTGAGCGATAGGCGCCAATGTCAACCTTTTTATAAGGCTGCTAACGCAGTCGATATGAAGTGCCCCTGCCTGTGGATAAGTCTGTGATTAAACTCTGGAAAGACCTCGCTAAGCAGCGTAATTGCTGGCCTCGCGCAATCACTGTGTCGACCGCTTGGTCGTGCAAAATGCCATGTCCCGCACATCTGCCGCTTCAGGGTCAAGCAAAAAACTTTCTGTTTCCCCCGCAAAGCCTTGTGCGGCGCGGCTTTGCGCGTTTCCACTTGCCCCCGGAAACTGTGGAAGGGACTGTGGATAACATGCGCGCACATGGCTACAGGCCACGCCCTGTATAGCGCTGCCGCGGTTGATCATTTTTTGAGCTGAATCCGTCCGTGTAGGAGCTGCCGAAGGCTGCGATCTTTTGATTCTGGTTTTTAAGATCAAAAGATCGCAGCCTCGTTGCACTCGTCAGCTCCTACACATGGGTGGGTGTTGCCCGTGAGTGCAGGGCCGGGCATGCTGCTGGCTGATTTTCTATTCCAAGGGCTGCCTCGGTGGCCGAAGCAAGGAGAACACGATGTCCAACACCCTGTTTATCACCGGCGCGACGTCCGGTTTTGGTGAAGCCTGCGCCCGCCGTTTTGCCGAGGCTGGCTGGAAACTGGTGCTGACCGGTCGTCGTGAAGAACGCCTTAACGCGCTGTGCGCAGAATTGTCGAAGCAGACCGAAGTGCATGGCCTGGTGCTCGACGTGCGTGATCGCAAGGCGATGGAAGAGGCGATTGCCAACCTGCCGCCGTCGTTCGCCAAGCTGCGTGGCCTGATCAACAACGCCGGTCTGGCGCTGGGCGTTGATCCTGCACCGAAGTGCGATCTGGACGATTGGGACACCATGGTCGACACCAACGTCAAAGGTCTGATGTACGCCACGCGTTTGCTGCTGCCGCGTTTGATCGCCCATGGCCGTGGCGCCGGCATCGTTAACCTCGGTTCGATCGCTGGTAACTACCCGTACCCGGGCAGCCATATCTACGGCGCGACCAAGGCGTTCGTTAAGCAGTTTTCGTTGAACCTGCGTTGCGACTTGCAGGGCACCGGCGTGCGCGTCAGCAACATCGAGCCGGGTCTGTGCGAGAGCGAGTTCTCGCTGGTGCGTTTTGCCGGCGATCAGGAGCGTTACAACGCGACCTACGCCGGTGCCGAGCCGATCCAGCCGCAGGACATCGCCGAAACGATTTTCTGGGTGATGAATGCGCCGGCGCACATCAACATCAACAGCCTGGAATTGATGCCGGTGAGCCAGACCTGGGCTGGCTTTGCGATTGAGCGGAACAAGGCCTGACACCGCGTTATCGTTCTTCGCGAGCAAGCTTTGCTCCTACGGATTTGTACGATGGTGTAGGAGCAAGGCTTGCCCGCGATGAGGCCAAATCGGCCAAAACACGGCGATAAGGTAAACTCCCCTCGCAACAACCCAACCGCACCCCGCGGTTTTCAAGGTTTTTCGAGGAGTCAAAGTGAGTAACCGAGGTGAGCAGTCGCTGCTCAAACAATCGACCATTCTGATGTTCGCCGTGGCGATCGCCGGGATCGTCACCGGTTTTGTTTCTGGTTCGCAATCCATCCTTTTTGATGGTTTTTTCTCACTGATCGCCACCTTCATCAAAGTCCTGATGCTGATCACTGCCAAGTTGATCGCCAAGGAAAGCAATCACCGCTTCCAGTTCGGTTTCTGGCATCTGGAGCCGATGGTGCTGCTGATCGAAGGCAGTTTCCTGCTGTTGATCGCGATCTATGCGTTTCTCAACGGTGTGTTTGGCATCATCAACGGTGGTCGCGAGATCGAGTTGGGCTTGGTGATCATCTACGCCGCCGTGTTTACCGTGGTCGAGTTCGCCTATTTCTTCTACGTCCGACAGCGTAACCGCAAGCTCAAATCGACCCTGATCCAGTTCGACAACATCAGCTGGCTGGTGGACGCGATGCTGTCCGTAGGCCTGTTGATCAGTTTCCTCGCGGCACTGCTGCTCAAATCCCAGGGTTATGGGCAGTGGGCGGTGTATGTCGACCCGCTGATCCTGATCGTGCTGGCGCTGACCATGTTGCCGCCGGCGTTCAAGATTCTTGGGCCGGCGTTACGCGATGTATTGGGCATCGCCCCCGACACGCTGGATGATCAGGTGCGTCAGGTGATGGAAGAGGCGAAGGCTGAGCATGGTTTCGACGATTACGTGTCGTACGTGCAGAAGCACGGACGGGCGCGGTTTATCGAGATTCATGTGGTGTTGCCGGCGGACTATGCACTGAGCCATGTCGGGCAGCTGGACGCGTTGCGCGAGGAAATTTCGGCGAAGCTGGGCAAGCCGGATGCGGCGCGGTGGCTGACTATCAGCTTTACCGGCGACAAGAAGTGGATTGCCTGATGTAACCCTGATTGCTGTTGAGAACAGATTTGTGATGCAGGGGATTTAGGTAGAGAAGGGATTTACTGTAGAGAAGGGATTTATTGTGGCTAGGGGATCTACTGTGGCGAGGGGATTTATCCCCGTTGGGCTGCGCAGCGGCCCCGCTCTTTTCAGGGCCGCTGCGCAGC
>NZ_JASCPK010000182.1:0-9983 GCF_029959385.1 Pseudomonas sp. PS01303 | reverse complement strand
GGCTTGCTCGCGAAAGCGGTGTATCCGTCAATACATATTTGGCTGACACACCGCCTTCGCGAGCAAGCCCGCTCCCACATTTTGTTTTGTGTTGGCCTGTAAATTTTTGCGCCTGAAATAGAACGGGCCCCGACACAAGTGTCGGGGCCCGTAATGACCACATCCGTGTGGCCGTTCGCATGAACTCTAAAGGTGCGGCAGACGTATTGCTCGGCCCGCCTGTCGCGTCTTCTCCCGGTTCAGGCGAGAAGCCTTAGCCTTACTCGGCTTTCAGGCCGTCAGCGGAAACCGCTTTGACGCCTTTGATTTTCTTGGTGATCGCAACAGCGGTAGCTTTCTGCGATTCAGTCACAGCTACAGTCGACGACAGCGAAACGACGCCTTTGTTGGTTTCTACTTTGATGTCGGTGCCTGGGATGCCTTTTTCGGTAACCAGGTCGCTTTTGACTTTGGTGGTGATCCAGGTATCGGAAGTAGCTTCTTTAGCTTGGGTAACTTCACCAGCAGCCAAAGTCATTGGAGCAGTCTGAGTGGTTTGGGCGAATGCGCCGGAAGCCATGGTCAGGGTCAGCGCGGTAGCAGCAGCGGCAGTGATAGCGAACTTCTTCATACGAGTAACTCCTGTTTTTCTGGAAAGTCTGCTGCGTGTCTTGTCAGCAGGGTTGCCATATACATTGCGAACGCTGTGCCAACTTTTTCTCCGACATAAAAACCTTATAAATCAATAGTTTAGCAAAAACGTAAATTTCCGGATTCATGCAATTTGCATGACTTGCAGATTAATCGCATGCAAGTTGCGGTTTTTTGGAAAGTTCCTAAGACGCTGAAATTATTGAAGCTTTTATTTATCGCCGGACAAAGAAAATGCCCCGTAAACGGGGCATGTTTCAGTCGAAGGTCAATGTAGGATCGCTATTAAGTACCGCTACCTGGGCAGCCTTTAGGCGCGTAGTCGGCGTTGACCGTCGATGCGCAACTCCAGACGCCTGCTGCCGAGCCAGTCCCGGAAGAACGAGTCAGCGTGATCGTTTTGCCCAGCACCGGAGCCGGTGCGTTGGCCAGTGTGCAAACGATACTGCCTGCCCCGGATGAGGCAGTACCTGACGCCTCTACTTTCCCGCAGTTAGTGGTGGTGAACGTAGTGTTGCCGGCGACTAGCGCAAGTGTTGGGTCAATCCCTTGGTTAATCGTGTCTTCAAACGGAATCTTCAGCGCGCTGATTTCCGCCAGACCCGCCGTGACCTTCGCCCGCGCTTGATACTTGGTGTACTGCGGCAGGGCAATGGTCGCCAGAATCCCGATGATCGCCACTACGATCAGCAGTTCGATCAGCGTAAAACCTTGTTGTTTTTTCATAGACACGCTCCATGCATGAGTCGAAATCTCATGATCTGCAAGGGACGCAGCATAGCCCATGCCAACGGCCGCCAGACCCCGCACGCTGGGCGCACAGCGCTTACGACGCCGTTTCCTACAACCTCTGACCGCACTATCTGACACTTTTTGTCACCTGCGCCCGGCATGTTTGGCGCTGCCGGTTGACTAGGCTATAAGTCATGAACGGCAAGCGTGCGGAATCCCCATGAATGACATCGCTCTGAGCGGTCTGGCCAAGCAATTGGTGCAGGCCGAACTGCTCACGGAAAAAAGCGCCCAACAAGCCTGGCAACAGGCCCAGCGCAATCGGCTATCGCTGGTCAGCTACCTGGTGCAGAACAAACTGGTAAAGAGCTGGCAGGTGGCCGAGATCGCCTCGGAACACTTCGGCATGGCGTTCCTCGACCTCAATTGTCTGGACAAGGAAACCCAGCCTAAAGGCCTGGTCAGCGAAAAACTGGTGCGCCAGCATCACGCCCTGCCCTTGTGGCGGCGTGGCAACAAATTGTTCGTGGGCATTTCCGACCCGAGCAATCATCAGGCGATCAACGACATTCAGTTCAGCACCGGGCTGAACACCGAAGCCATTCTGGTGGAGGACGACAAGCTCACCGATGCCATCGAAAAATTCTTCGACACCCACGCCTCGGGGCTCGAAGACATGGCCGACGTCGACCTCGACGGCCTCGATGTCGAGGCCATCGACGATGCTAAACAGGAGAGCATGGGCCCGGATGCCGACGATGCGCCGGTCGTGCGTTTCGTGCACAAGATGCTGCTCGACGCGATCAAAAGCGGCTCGTCCGACCTGCACTTCGAACCCTACGAAAAAAACTACCGCGTGCGTGTGCGCACCGACGGCATTCTGCGCGAAGTGGCGAAACCACCGATCCAGTTGGCCGGGCGCATCGCCGCGCGCCTGAAAGTCATGGCCAGCCTCGACATTTCCGAGCGGCGCAAACCGCAGGACGGGCGGATCAAGATGCGCCTGTCGAAGAGCAAGTCGATCGACTTCCGGGTCAACACGCTGCCGACCCTGTGGGGCGAAAAAGTCGTTATCCGGATTCTCGACCCGTCCAGCGCGCAGATCGGTATCGATGCGCTCGGCTACGAGCCAGCGCAAAAAGACTTGTACATGGCCGCACTCAAGCAGCCACAGGGGATGATTCTGGTCACCGGCCCTACCGGCTCGGGGAAAACCGTGTCGCTGTATACCGGGCTGAATATCCTCAACACCGTCGACATCAATATTTCCACCGCCGAAGACCCGGTGGAAATCAACATGGAAGGCATCAATCAGGTCAACGTCAATCCGCGCCAAGGCCTCGACTTCGCTCAGGCCCTGCGCTCTTTTCTGCGTCAGGATCCGGACGTGATCATGGTCGGTGAGATCCGCGACCTTGAGACCGCCGAGATCGCGATCAAGGCTGCGCAAACCGGTCACCTCGTGCTCTCGACCCTGCACACCAACAGCGCGGCAGAAACCCTCACGCGCCTGCACAACATGGGCATTCCCGGCTTCAACATCGCCACGTCGGTGAGCCTGATCATTGCCCAGCGCTTGGCGCGCAAATTGTGCAGCCACTGCAAGAAACCCATCGAGATCCCCCGCGAAACCCTGATCAAGGAAGGTTTCCCCGAGGAACGCATCGGCCATTTCACGATCTACGAGCCGGTCGGTTGCGATCATTGCAACGGCGGGTACAAGGGCCGCGTGGGGATTTATGAAGTGGTGAAAAACACACCAGAGCTGCAACGGCTGATCATGGCCGAAGGCAACTCGCTGGAAATCGATATTCAAATGCGCCGCGACGGCTTCGATGACCTGCGCACCTCGGGTCTGCACAAGGCCATGCAAGGCATCACCAGCCTTGAAGAAATCAACCGGGTCACCAAGGACTGAACATGGCGGTCAAGGCAGCGAAAATAAGCACCTATGCCTGGGAAGGCACGGATCGCAAAGGCAGCAAAGTCACCGGCGAGTTGAGCGGGCAGAATCCGGCGCTGGTCAAGGCGCAGCTGCGCAAACAAGGGATCAACCCGGGCAAGGTGCGCAAAAAATCCGTGTCGTGGCTGAGCCTGGGCAAGCGCATCAAGGCGCAGGACATCGCCCTGTTTACCCGGCAAATGGCGACGATGATGAAGGCCGGCGTGCCGCTGTTGCAGTCGTTCGACATCATTGGTGAAGGCTTCGATAACCCGGCCATGCGCAAACTGGTCGACGAGGTGAAGCAGGAAGTTGCCGCCGGTAACAGTTTCGCCGCCGCGTTGCGCAAGAAGCCGCAGTATTTCGACGAGTTGTATTGCAACCTGGTCGACGCCGGCGAGCAGTCCGGTGCGCTCGACACCTTGCTGGAGCGCGTCGCGACCTATAAGGAAAAAAGCGAAGCGCTTAAAGCCAAGATCAAGAAAGCCATGACCTACCCGACCGCCGTGGTGCTGGTCGCTGCGGTGGTCACCGGGATTCTGCTGGTGAAAGTGGTGCCTCAATTTCAGTCAGTGTTCTCAGGTTTCGGTGCTGAGCTGCCGCCCTTCACCCTGATGGTGATCAGCCTTTCAGAATTCATGCAGCAATGGTGGTGGGCAATTCTCGGCTTACTGATTGCGGCGTTTTTCGGCACCCGTCATGCGCTGAAAAAATCTCAGGCGTTGCGTGATCGGCGCGATACCTGGCTACTGAAACTGCCGCTGGTGGGCACGATGATGTACAAGTCCGCCGTCGCGCGTTTCGCCCGAACGCTGTCGACAACATTTGCCGCCGGCGTGCCACTGGTTGAAGCGCTGGACTCGGTGGCTGGCGCCGCCGGCAACGTGGTGTTCAAGCGCGCGATTCTGCGTATTCGTCAGGATGTTTCCACCGGCATGCAGCTGAATTTTTCGATGCGCACCACAGGCATTTTTCCCAACATGGCCGTACAGATGACTGCGATTGGTGAAGAGTCCGGTGCACTCGACGAGATGCTCGACAAGGTTGCGGGTTTCTATGAAGAGGAAGTCGACAACATGGTCGACAACCTCACCAGCCTGATGGAGCCGTTCATCATGGTGGTACTCGGGGTGATTGTTGGCGGTCTGGTGGTGGCGATGTACCTGCCGATCTTTCAACTCGGCTCAGCGATCTGATATGCCCATCAACGAACTGTTTGCTCTGTATCCGCTGGCCTTTGTCATCACCGCGCTGTTGCTCGGGCTGGTGGTCGGCAGCTTCCTTAACGTGCTGATCTGGCGTCTGCCGAAGATGCTTGAACGCGATTGGCGCCAGCAGGCCCAGGACGTCCTCGGCCTGCCCGGCGAAACGCCGCTGCCTACCTACAACCTGATGCTGCCACACTCGCAATGCCCGCACTGCGCGCATCGAATTCGGGCGTGGGAAAATATTCCGCTGCTCAGTTACCTGTGGCTGCGCGGCTGCTGTTCCGCGTGTGCAGCCCCCATCAGCAAACGCTATCCGCTGACCGAACTGGCCTGCGGCCTGCTCTCGGCATTTATCGCCTGGCACTTCGGCTTTGGCTGGCAGGCGTGTCTGCTGATCTTCCTGACCTGGGGTTTGCTGGCGATGAGCCTGATCGACACCGAGCATCAATTGCTGCCCGATGTGTTGGTGCTGCCCTTGTTGTGGCTGGGTTTGATCGTCAACAGTTTCGGCTTGTTCGTGCCATTGCACGCTGCGCTGTGGGGCGCGGTGGCTGGTTATCTGCTGCTGTGGTCGGTGTTCTGGCTGTTCAAATTGCTCACCGGCAAGGACGGCATCGGCCACGGTGATTTCAAGTTATTGGCGCTGCTCGGCGCGTGGGGCGGCTGGCAGATTCTGCCGCTGACCATTCTGTTGTCATCGCTGGTCGGCGCGATCATCGGCGTGATTTTGCTGCGCCTGCGCCAGCAGAAAACTTCGACGCCGATCCCCTTCGGCCCCTATCTGGCAATTGCCGGCTGGATTGCCTTGCTCTGGGGTGGTCAAATAACCGACTTCTATTGGCAGTTTGTCGGTTTGAAATGAATACCCCTGTGGAAAAACCCTGGATTCTCGGCCTGACCGGCGGCATCGGCAGCGGCAAAAGTGCCGCTGCCCAGCACTTTATCGACCTCGGCATTCATGTCATCGACGCGGATCACGCCGCGCGCTGGGTGGTCGAACCGGGCCGGCCGGCGCTGGCCAAGATTGCCGAGCATTTCGGCCCCGGCGTGTTACAAGCGGACGGCACGCTGGATCGTGCGGCCCTGCGCAAACTGATCTTCGAGATTCCAGAACAGCGGCGCTGGCTCGAAGCCTTGCTGCATCCGTTGATCGGCGAGGAAATCGCTCATCATCTGGCGCTGGCAAAATCGCCTTACGCGATTCTAGTGTCGCCGCTGTTGATCGAATCCGGGCAATACGCGATGACCCAGCGAATCCTGGTGATCGACGCCCCGCAACAACTGCAGATCGAACGCACCTTGCAGCGTGACCAGACCAGCGAACAGCAGGTTCAGGCGATCCTCAAGGCCCAGTCGAGCCGTGAAGACCGCGTGAGCCGCGCCGACGACGTGGTGGTCAACGACCGCGACCTCGCCTGGCTGCACAGCGAAGTCGAACGTCTGCATCACTTTTACCTGACTTTATCCGGAGGCCAAGCATGAGCCAGATTCCTACCGTTGAATGCCCAACCTGCGGCGCACCCGTCGAATTCACCCCTGAAAACAAGTATCGCCCGTTCTGTTCCGATCGCTGCAAACTGATCGACCTCGGCGCCTGGGCGTCCGAAGAACACAAGATTCCGGTCGCGCCGGACGCTGAAGACGAACTGTTTTCCGGCGATTTCGATCCTCGTCACTGATCGCGATGAGGGCAGATCGGCTGGGGATCAACGCTTGGGATCGTCGTCCTTCCACGGCGCCGAAAGGTAGCGCGTGCGGTTGAAGGTCTCCAGCCATTCCGGACTGAAGACCACCAGCGCGCTGATGACCATGCCGTTGATAAACGCCTCGGGAAAAATGATCAGCCACAGGTAACCGATGAAATCTCCCAGCCATTCCGGCATGGCGAAGACGCCGTCGTACCACAGCAGCGTCAGACTCAGCAGCAGACAAACCAACGCCGACAGCGCGGCAGCCAAAAACCCCGAACAGAAGATATACACGAAAGGATTACGCGGTTGCGCGCGCTCGACGAGTATTGCCACGCACTCGGTGATCAGCACCGGCAGCAGAATAAACAGCGAGCCGTTGACCCCCATCGCCGCGAGATCCTGACGCCCGAGCAACACCAGTCCGATCTGCGCCACCAGCCCGCCGACAATCGCCAGCGGCCAGTCCAGCAGCAAGGTCACTGCGGTCATGCCGATAAAGTGATACGACACACCGGTGTCGAAATCCCTGCGCACCAACCACAACAGAAATAACGCGAACACCGTGCCGAACAGCAAATGCTGACGACGGCTGTCACTGAACAACTCGACCCACGGCGCACGCACGATCGCCCAGAGCAGCACCGGCAGGTAAATCAGCCAGCCGAGCGTCAGGCTTGCCGTCGACAGCAGTTCAGCTCCAATCATGACTCCCTCACCTTTCTGCGCACATCCCCCCGTAGGAGCTGCCGCAGGCTGCGATCTTTTGATCTTGTTCTTTTTACAGTCAAAAGATCGCAGCCTTCGGCAGCTCCTACAAGGGCGAGGTGAACGGGCGGTTCAAGCAAAGCTTTCTGCTTGTCGCATTTGAACGCTAAGCTTGGGCCTATGGATGACTCAGATTATTTACGCCTGCTGACCATCGCGGCCGAGCAAGCCAACGCGTTCCTGTCCAATGCCCGCAAATGGGAGCGTGAGCGTTGGGTCTGCCAGCGCCTGCTGCAAGGCTTGAATATCCCCTATCGCGCCGACGAGTTCGCCCCGGCCGGTGAGCCGCCGGACGTATTGTTTCGTGATGCCAATTTCGAAGTGTTCTTCGTCCTTGATGAAGGCCGTCGCCTCAACGATGAGTGGCGCGACGAACTGCAGCGTCGGCGCAGCGCTTTTTCGCTCAGCCAACTGGTGCGCCGCGAGGCCAAGCCCAAGCGCATCCCGGCCAATGAATTCCTTATGCGACTGGCGCCGACCTTGCGTAAAAAAGCCCACAACTACAAAGAACGCGGCATGGATCTGGGTGAGCTGGACATCATTGCCTTCGCCAGCCTCAAGCGCGAAGTGCTGGACTTGAACAGCCACTTCCCGCCGCCCACCGAGTATCTGCGTCAGGGCTGGCGCTCGCTGTCGCTAGTCGGCCCGACCTTCGCCCGCGTACTGTTCGCCCATCCGGATGCGCCGGATTTTCTGCGCAGTAACCTTGGCCGCAGTATCGTTTTTGATGTGGGGATCAGCCTGTGACGCCGCTTCAGCAGTTGATCGCCGATGTGCCGCAAACGGGACTTGTGCGCTGGATCGGTGTGCGTCCGGAGTCTCGTGGGCCGATGATTGAGCTGGATGCCGTCGAGGCACGACTTGAGGCCGGGCTGACCGGCGATCATGCACGCCCCGGTGTGCGTAATGCGCGGCAGGTGACGCTGATTCAGTGGGAGCATCTGGCCGTGATCAATGCATTGATGGGCCGCCCCGACGATCAACCGGTCAAGCCTGAAGATCTGCGGCGCAATCTCGTTATCAGCGGTATCAATTTGTTTAGCCTGAAAGGTCGGCGCTTTCGCATCGGTCAGGCCATCTTCGAAACCACCGGTTGGTGTCAGCCTTGTGCACGCCTGCAAAACAACCTCGGCCCCGGCACCTTTCAAGCCGTGCGCGGGCATGGCGGAATTACCGCGCGGGTGTTACAAAGCGGGATCATTCGCCTCGATGATGGCGTGTCTGTCGAGCCGGTTCCGGACAGCGGCTATGCTGCGTTCAACCCCGGATAAAAACCGCTGTAGCTTCTGCCCATTCAGCAACGTCTACCTGACGAGGCATTTATGACCAGCCGCCTGAACCCCGAAGACCAGAAACATGTCGAAGAGTACCTGCAACTGTCCCAACACCGAGTCGAGCGCCGGCCTTTCCGGCCGTGGATGCTCCTCGTGCTGGTGCTGGCAGTGACCATTGGTCTGGGCCTGTTGAGCCGATTTATCAGTTACCTGACGCTATGAGCAGCTTGGCGCTCGCTTGGGTAACCGCACCGATTTCCTTTAAAAACCTTGCGAGTTATCCCTATGTCCCATCGTATTGTTATTGTCGGCGGCGGCGCCGGCGGTCTGGAGTTGGCTACCCGTCTGGGTAAGACTCTGGGCAAACGCGGCACCGCCAGCGTGATGCTGGTCGACGCCAACCTCACGCACATCTGGAAACCGCTGCTGCACGAAGTGGCCGCCGGATCGCTGAACTCTTCCGAAGACGAACTCAACTATGTTGCCCAAGCGAAATGGAACCACTTTGAGTTCCAGCTGGGGCGCATGAGTGGGCTCGATCGCGCACAGAAGAAAATTCAGCTGGCCGCGACCTACGACGAAAACGGCGTGGAACTGGTGCCGGCGCGGGAAGTGCAGTACGACTCGCTGGTCATCAGCGTCGGCAGCACCACCAATGATTTCGGCACTCAGGGCGCGGCGCAGCACTGCCTGTTCCTCGATACCCGCAAACAGGCCGAGCGTTTCCATCAGCAATTGCTTAACCACTATCTGCGCGCACATGCAGGGCAAACCGATGTGGTCGAGCAGATCAGCGTGGCGATCGTCGGCGCTGGCGCAACTGGGGTCGAGCTGGCCGCTGAACTGCACAACGCGGCGCATGAGCTGGCGGCGTATGGGCTGGATCGGATCAAACCGGAAAACATGCACATCACCCTGATCGAAGCCGGGCCACGGGTGCTGCCTGCCCTGCCGGAGCGCATCAGCGGGCCGGTGCACAAGACCCTGGAGAAACTCGGCGTCAATGTGATGACCAACGCCTCGGTCAGCGAAGTGACGGCGGACAGCCTGATCACAGCCGACGGCAACGAGATCAAGGCCAGTCTGAAAGTCTGGGCCGCCGGGATTCGCGCGCCGGGTTTCCTCAAGGACATCGATGGTCTGGAAACCAACCGCATCAATCAACTGCAAGTGCTGCCGACGCTGCAAACCACCCGCGATGAAAACATCTTCGCCTTCGGTGACTGCGCGGCCTGCCCACAACCGGGTTCGGATCGCAACGTACCGCCGCGTGCTCAAGCGGCCCACCAACAGGCGTCGTTGCTGGCTAAATCGCTGAAGCTGCGCATCGAAGGCAAAACCCTGCCGGAGTACAAATACACCGACTACGGCTCGCTGATCTCGCTGTCGCGTTTCTCGGCTGTGGGTAACTTGATGGGCAACCTGACAGGCAGCGTGATGCTCGAAGGCTGGCTGGCGCGGATGTTTTACGTCTCGCTCTACCGCATGCACCAGATGGCACTCTACGGGCCGTTCCGCACGGCGATGCTGATACTCGGCAGCAAGATTGGTCGCGGCACGGAGCCACGCCTGAAGCTGCATTGATGATCTAAAAACAGAGGGAGCTGGTTAGCTCCCTCTTTTTTTGCGCCATCCACAAATCCGCAGTCAACCACGGTCGCTGTGGGAGCGGGCTTGCTCGCGAAGAGGTCGTGTCATTCAACATTTATGTCGACTGATACATCGCTTTCGCGAGCAAGCC
>NZ_JASCPK010000181.1:0-10189 GCF_029959385.1 Pseudomonas sp. PS01303 | reverse complement strand
AATTCTTCAACAACTTCAACCACTTGCGCTTCAGATCTCTCGTCAGCGGGAGGCGAATTCTACAGCGTTACACGCTGCTGTCAACACCTCTTTTTCAACTTCCTTTTGGCTTCGATGAACTGAAGCAACTCGCTGCCGAAAACTTCGCAACTCATTGAATCTCAAGGAGTTTTCCGTTTCGACTGCGCCGGAAGTGGGGCGAATTATAGACGCATGGAATCTGCCGTCAACCCCTGATTTCATTTTTCTATCGATAAACGCAAAAAGCCTGCTTATATATAGACGCCATCGTAGCGAATGCGCAGTATATTGCCCAACAACTCAAAAATGCCTGCTATATACCCTGGATGACGCCTCCGCTATGAATGACCAACCCCGCTCGCTTGCCTCAATGCTGTTCCCGGTTGGCCTGCTATTAATAGCCATGGCATCGATCCAGTCCGGCGCCTCGCTGGCCAAAAGCATGTTCCCGGTGGTTGGCGCCCAAGGCACTACGACCCTGCGACTGATCTTCGCCAGTGTGATCATGCTTCTATTGCTGCGTCCATGGCGCGCCAAGCTGACGGCCAAGTCGCTGCGCACGGTCATTGTCTACGGCATGGCATTGGGCGGGATGAACTTCCTCTTCTATATGTCATTGCGCACAGTCCCACTAGGGATTGCCGTCGCACTGGAATTCACCGGACCACTGGCCGTCGCCATTTACGCATCACGTCGTGCTATCGATTTTCTCTGGATTGGTTTGGCGGCTGCAGGCTTGTTCCTTCTCATCCCCACAGGCGCGACTACTGCCGGCTTTGATCTGGTCGGTGCGGGTTACGCATTGGGCGCCGGTGTCTGCTGGGCACTCTATATCCTCTTCGGTCAGAAGGCCGGGGCAGACAATGGCGTAACGACCGCAGCGTTGGGCGTGATGATCGCCGCCCTGTTCGTCGCGCCCATCGGCATCGTGCATGCAGGCGCTGCTTTGCTGACGCCCTCGCTGATCCCGATCGCTATCGGCGTGGCCATCCTTTCCACCGCCCTGCCCTACACCCTGGAAATGGTTGCACTCACCCGCATGCCCGCGCGCACCTTCGGCACCTTGATGAGTATCGAGCCCGCATTCGGTGCGCTATCAGGCCTGCTGTTTCTGCAGGAATACCTGACGTTGTCACAATGGATGGCGATTCTGTGCATTATTCTCGCCTCCGTCGGAGCTACGCTGACAATGGGCAGCGGCGCGAAGCCCGCCATTGCGGCCGATTGAAACAGGATTTGACGAAGGTCTGGCATTTGCCGCTTATTTAGGCCATGTTTAGTTCGTTAACCCAGTGTCAGGCATGGATTTTTTCGAATACGGACGTCAGAACGCTTCAAGCGCGATCGCATACAGGCAGACCAGAGCAATAGACTTCTGGCTGCCATAAGGACGGTAATGAAACGAATTTTGATATTGATCGCCATACTCGCAGTTGCAGGCTGCGCAGCGACATCGGAAACCCAGGTAAAGCGCGGTAAAAAAGGGCTGCACATCAACTGTTCGGGGCTTTCGTCCTCCTGGGACAAGTGCTACGCCCACGCCGCCAACGCCTGTGCCCCCAAGGGCTATAAAGTCATTGCCAAATCGGGCGACGGCGTCGAGGAGCCTGGCGACTATCCTTTCGGCCTAAACCCTGCTGGCTACACCAGCCGCAGCATGATCGTCATCTGCAAATAGCTCATTGCGGTCTGGCGATCTGCCGAGCGATTTCTTCCTGACTGGACTTCAGCACTGTGTGCTGAATGTCCGGTGTGGCCAGCATACGCGCCACCACCAACGCTCCGACACATTGCGACAGCACTGACCACGCCAGGCTGTCGCTCTCCAATATTTTCGCCCAACTCTCCTGCAACCGGCAGATCCACAGCTCTGCCTGTTCCCGCACTTGAATATCAGAACGGGCGATCTCCGCACCCAGCGATGGCAAGGCACAGCCGGACTCAGGCTGCTCGACATGGGCCATGCTCAGGTAATGCTTGAGACAACGCTGCAGTCGTTCGTGATCCTGAGTGCCCTGCCCGCCCAACCGTTCCAGGCTCTGGCCCAATTCGCGCTCGACGATAGCGGTAAACAACGCATCCTTCGACGCGAAGTGACTGTAGAACGCCGCACCACTCAAGCCGATAGCCTTCATCAAACCATCAACGCCTACCGTAGAAAACCCTGAACGCTTTGCCGACAGCGAACTGCTCTGCAGCAGCTTTTCCCGGGTTTCCAGCTTGTGACTGGCGGAGTAACGCATATGTTTGCCCTCGAAATTGACCGCCTTGACGTTGTCGGAATCCTAGCATAACGTTCGTTCACTTAACGATCGTTTAGCAAAGGGATCTACCCATGAATAACAAGAAGGTCGTGTTGGTTGTCGGAGCCGGCGATGCCACGGGGGGCGCGATTGCCAAGCGCTTTGCCAAAGAAGGATTCGTTGCCTGCGTCACGCGACGCAGTGCCGACAAATTGCAGCCGCTGGTAGACGCCATTCAGGCAGACGGCGGCGAAGCGCACGGTTTCGCCTGCGATGCGCGCAAAGAAGAAGATGTGATCGCGCTGATCGAAGACATCGAAACCCGCGTCGGCCCGATCGAAGCGTTCGTCTTCAACATCGGCGCCAACGTGCCGTGCAGCATCCTCGAAGAAACCGCCCGCAAATATTTCAAGATCTGGGAGATGGCCTGCTTCTCGGGTTTCCTCAATGCACGCGAAGTGGCCAAGCGCATGGTCACGCGCAATCGCGGCACGATCCTGTTCACTGGCGCTACCGCCGGTTTGCGCGGAGCCTCAGGGTTTGCCGCATTCGCCGGCGCCAAACACGGTATCCGCGCACTGGCACAAAGCATGGCAAGGGAATTGGGGCCGATGAACATCCATGTCGCCCATGTGGTGGTCGACGGTGCGATCGATACCGACTTCATTCGCAACAGTTTCCCGGAGAAATACGCCACCAAGGATCAGGACGGCATTCTCAACCCCGAGCACATCGCCGAAAACTATTGGTACCTGCACAGTCAGCCGCGCGATGCCTGGACATTCGAGCTGGATCTGCGTCCGTGGAACGAACGCTGGTAAACCCGCCGCCCATAACAATAATGAGAGTGCAGCAAACATGACGAAAACCGTGGAGTTCTATTTCGACCTCGGCAGCCCTGCCACGTATTTGGCCTACAGCCAATTGCCAAAAATCTGCGCAGAGACTGGCAGCGAATTGATCTATATCCCGATGCTGCTCGGCGGCGTGTTCAAGGCGACCGGCAACGCCTCCCCCGCGATGATCCCGGCCAAGGGTCGCTATATGTTTCAAGATCTGGATCGCTATGCAAAACGCTACGGCGTGCCGCTGAAATTCAACCCGCACTTCCCAATCAACACGTTGATGCTCATGCGCGCCATCACGGGCATCCAACTGCGTCAGCCGGAACGCTTCCAAGCGTTTATCGATTGTCTGTTCACAGCGCTTTGGGTCGATGGTCGCAGTATGGACGAACCGCAAACCGTCGCAGCGGTATTGAGTGAACACGGTTTCGATCCGCAGGAGGTACTGGCACTGACCAATGACGAGTCCGTCAAAGCTGTGTTGAAAGAGAATACCGAGACTGCGGTTAAACGCGGCGTGTTTGGCGCACCGAGCATGTTCGTCGGCAACCAGTTGTTCTTTGGTCAGGATCGACTCGACTTCGTCGAAGAGGCATTGCGCCAGATCTAGTTCGAAGCCATCACTCGGGCGCTGGCGACAGCGCCCGAGCGTCAATCGTTTAGATGGCAGCAGTACGCGTGTTCAACCACTCCAGCGCAGCACCTTCCAGCAACGGGCTCAAACGCTCACGCACTTCAGCGTGATAGGCGTTGAACCACTGTTTCTCTTCCTGAGTCAGCAGCGCCGGCACCAGGCAGCGAGTGTCGATCGGGCACAGGGTCAAGGTTTCAAACTTGAGGAATTCGCCGAATTCACTGCTACCCGCCTCGCGATTCATCGCCAGGTTCTCGATGCGCACCCCCCAACGACCCGGACGATAGGTACCCGGCTCGATCGAGGTGATCATGCCCGGCAACATCGCGGTTTGCGGTGCTGGCGCGGCTTGGTAGGCAATCACCTGCGGGCCTTCGTGAACGTTGAGGAAATAGCCAACGCCGTGACCGGTGCCGTGACCGTAGTCGACGCTCTCAGCCCAGATCGGCGCGCGGGCGATGGCGTCGAGCAGCGGCGACAGAATGCCTTTCGGGAACTGCGCTCGCGACAGTGCAATCACGCCTTTGAGCACGCGCGTGCAATCGCGTTTCTGCTCTTCGGTTGGCGTACCGACCGGCACCATCCGCGTAATGTCAGTGGTACCGCCGAGGTACTGACCACCCGAGTCGATCAGCAGCAGACCATCACCCTCGATCACCGCGTGCTCTTCTTCGGTGGCGTGATAGTGCGGCATCGCGCCATTGGCGTTGAACGCGGCAATGGTGTTGAAACTCAGCGAGACATAATCCGGACGACGTTCACGGGCAGCCGTGAGTTTCTCGTCGATGGTCAGCTCGGTAATCCGCTCACGACCCCAGGCCGACTCCAGCCAGGCGAAGAATTCGCACAGCGCTGCACCGTCCTGCTCCATCGCTTGGCGGATGTGCTGAGCATCGGCTTCACTTTTCTGCGACTTGGCCAGCGTTGTCGGATTGAGACCTTCGACGAGTGTCACGCCGCTGTCGAGGTTTTCCAGCAGACCGCTGGTGACCCGCGCCGGATCCACCAGCACACTCGAACCACTCGGCACGGCGCGCAAGGCTTCAGCGACTTCACTGTAGTCACGCAGGGTGACGCCATCGGCTTCCAGCACGGCGCGCAAATCCGCATCAACCTTGCTCAGCGCCACGAACAACGTGGCTTGCTGTTGATTGATCAACGCAAAGGACACAAACACCGGGTTGAACGACACGTCGCCGCCGCGCAGGTTGAACAGCCAGGCGATATCGTCGAGGGTGGCGATGAAGTGCCAATCAGCGCCACGCGCTTGCAGGGTTTCGCGCAGTTTGGCGAGTTTCTCGCCACGGCTGACGGTCGCCTGTGGCGGCAGATGTTGATAGATCGCTGCATTCGGTAGCGTCGGGCGATCGCTCCAGACTTCCTGCAACAAATCGATGTCGGTACGCAGACGCGCGCCACGCGCTTCGAGTTTGCTGCTCAACGTGCGCGCCGAGGCCACAGCCATTACTGCGCCATCGACGGCGACCACGCCACCTTTCGGCGTTTGCTCAGCCAGCCAGTCCAGCGGACTCGGTTGACCCGGCTGCAACTTGACCAGTTCGATGCCGCTGCCGTTGAGTTCTTTAGTTGCCTGTTCCCAGTAACGGCTGTCGGCCCAGACGCCGGCGAAATCGTTGGTGACAATCAAAGTGCCCACCGAACCGTGGAAACCCGACAGCCACTGCCGGCCCTGCCAGTAACCCGGCAGATATTCCGACAGATGCGGGTCGGCAGACGGCACCAAGAGTGCGTGAATGCCTTCGCGACGCATCAGCTCGCGGGTGTGCGCCAGGCGCTGGGGCACCGATCCTTCGGTCAAGGTCTGGGTACTCATCATGTCTCCTGCTAATCACTTCATCGTTATTGTTCGTAGCCGTTAGGTCGGCTGGTTTACAGCCCTGTCGCCCAGAATGCCGGAGCACTGGCGCAGGCGGTCTTGATCAGTTCGCAAGCCTTGTCGATATCGTCGGCGGTGGTGAAACGGCCGAGGCTCAGGCGAATGGTGCGCCCGGCCAGGTGCGCGTCATGCCCCAGCGCCAACAGCACGTGAGACGGTGCGTTACTCGCGGAGTTACACGCCGAGGTCGCGGAAAACGCGATCGAATGACTCAACGCGGCGCTATTGAATTCGCCTTCGCTGAACGTCAGGCTCAAGGTGTGCGGAATGCGCTGGCTGGCGCTGCCATTGAGGCATACGCCGGGCAGGCTCAGCAATTGTTCGAGCAGACGTTCGCGCAACGCGACGATTGTGCTTTTCTCTTCATCAAACGCCGCAGCCGCCAGCGCAAACGCCGAACCCATTCCGGCAATCTGGTGCGTCGCCAGCGTCCCGGAGCGCAAGCCACCTTCGTGGCCGCCACCGTGAATCTGCGCCTGCAATTTTTGCTGTGCCCGTGGGCCGACATACAACGCGCCGATACCTTTGGGACCATAGAGTTTGTGCGCCGAAAACGACATCAGATCGACCGGCCACTGCGCCAGATCGATCGCCACTTTGCCGGCACCTTGCGCCGCATCGACGTGAAACAACACTTCACGGTTGCGCACAATTTCGCCAATCGCTTGTACGTCGTTGACGGTGCCCAATTCATTGTTGACCAGCATCAGCGACACCAGAAAGGTGTCCTCGCGCAGCGCTTCACTGACCGCCTGCGGCGTGATCAGGCCATCGGCGTCCGGCACCAGATAGGTCACGGCGATGCCGGCGTCCTGCAATTGGCGGGCGGTATCGAGAATGGCTTTGTGTTCGATCTGACTGGTGATGATGTGGCCGCCGGACACGCCGCGCGCCTGCGCCACGCCTTTAAGGGCGAGGTTGTTGGACTCGGTGGCACCGGACGTCCAGACAATCTGTTCGGCTTGGGCGCCCACCAGTTCGGCGACTTGCCGGCGAGCCTGCTCGACCGTGTGCCGGGCCTGCTGGCCGAAGGCGTGGGAGCTGGAAGCCGGGTTACCGAAGTTACCGTGAAACCCCAGACATTCGATCATCACCTGGATGACCCGCTCGTCCACCGGGGTGGTGGCGGCGTAATCGAAATACAACGGACGTGTGTTCATAAAAGACTCGCAGAGCGTGTTCCGGGATCAGGAGGCTCGTGTCTGCAAACGGCACCGCGCAGCCTTGTGAGCTGCGCGTCGGTTCGAGAGCGTCATCAATACCTGATCGGATGCCGTTAAAGAAGAACAACTTCATTTAAAAGTGCGTAGGAACGCTCCTGAAGCGAGCTTAACAGGCATCGGGCCGCGGGTTGAAGGCTATGCGTCAGTGAAAGCTTTCGAGAAGTAACGGATACAGCGAAATCACCAGCAGCGCGGCCATGCCCCAGTTGAACACGCGCAACCAGCGCGGATCTTTCAACACATTGCGCAACAGCGTGCCGCAGGCAGCCCAGACGCCAACACTCGGCAGATTGATGATGGCGAATACGGCGGCAATCACCACGACATTGGTGAAATAGCCCTGCATCGGCGTGTAGGTGCTGATTGCGCCGATGGCCATGATCCACGCCTTTGGATTGACCCACTGAAACGCCGCAGCGCCGAGATAACTGATCGGTTTGGCCTCGCCCTGAACGTTGTCGCCCACCGGCCCCGAGTGAGCGATTTTCCACGCCAGATACAACAAATACGCCGCGCCGACGTAGCGCAGGATCGTATAAAGAATGGGATAGGTCTGAAACACCGCGCCGAGTCCAAAACCGACCGCCACCACCAACACGAAAAATCCGCAGGTAATGCCCAGCATGTGTGGAATGGTGCGGTTAAAGCCGAAGTTCACGCCCGATGCCAGCAACATGGTGTTGTTCGGCCCCGGCGTAATCGAGGTGACAAGGGCAAACAGGGCAAAGCCCAGCAGCAGATCAAGCGAGAGGGTCATGGTGGGCAATCCGTCAGGGTCATTCAGGTGTTGACCCTATCTCACGCCACCGCGCAAACCCACGGACAGTTGAGTAAAACTTCCAGCAGTACAGTTTGTTATCAGCTAGGACGACCGTGCAGCTGTACAGCTCGCTCGGCGCTCATCTCACCTTGTTTATCGAAGCTGAAAGTCTTCTGTGGCTGGCCGAGCAGTTGGGCTTTTTTCGCGTGGTATTCGTCGAAGGACAAACCACTGCGGTTCAGTGCTTCCATCGCCAGTTCGCGGGATTCTTCTGCGCTGTAAGGCCGCAATTCTGGCGAAACGTGACCGGCACAACCGGCAAGTACGGAGACAGCGAGCAGCAGCGAAACAGTCAGTAAATGATTCATGGGAGCGTCCTGGCGAGCAGTGGTAGTCGATGGACAAAGGCTACGCCCGGGCTCGCTCGCGCAGAAATCAACGCTCTCAATAGTGGCTATCAGGATTTTCGCAGAGCCTCTGACATATTCGTTAACGATCTATAAATATCGATTAAAGGTCTTTTGCGGAATAACAACTAGCCTTTATAACTTCTCCCCATTGGCGTTTCAGTGTTGCTCCAGCAACTGTTGCTCAGGCAACAGCAGTTCAACAAAGCCACCTGAAATTCGTACAAACGGCCGCTAGCAAAACTCTCAAAGCCCCGCCACACCGGGCCTCCAGGAATTGGTACAGCGTTTGCTCAAGCCCAGTGACTTAGCCACTGCTCGCTGAGCAACTGTTGAAAACAAGGAATTGATCATGTCGCGTCCTCTGAAAGTCGTCGCCCTCTCCGGCGGAACCTGGCGTCCCTCACGTACGTTGGTGCTGACCCAGGCCTTGCTGGCCGAACTTGCCGGGCATTTGCCGATCGACAGCCATCTGATCGAACTCGGTGACATCGCCCGCCCACTCGGCGGCGCCCTTTCGCGTCAGGAGCTGAGCGCCGAAGTCGAGGCCGAGTTGCAAGCCATCGAATCAGCGGATTTGCTGATTGTTGCAGCGCCGGTTTATCGCGGTTCTTACCCGGGGCTGCTCAAGCATTTGTTCGACCTGATCGACCTCAATGCGCTGATCGATACCCCGGTGCTGCTCGCTGCCACCGGTGGCAGCGAACGCCATGCGTTGGTGCTTGATCACCAATTGCGTCCGCTGTTCATTTTCTTCCAGGCCGTGACCTTGCCGATTGGTGTGTACGCCACCGAAGCCGATTTCTCCGACTACCAGATCACCAGCGAACCGCTGAAAGCGCGCATCCGTCTGGCCGCCGAGCGCGCTGCGCCGCTGTTCGCCACACAAATCAAACCGTTGCTGAAGATCGCTTAAGGAGCTGTTCATGGATGTTTTCTGGTTCCTGCCGACCCACGGCGACGGCCACTATCTGGGCACCACCCAAGGTGCACGCCCGGTCACGCTCAACTATTTGAAACAAGTCGCGCAAGCCGCTGACAGCCTCGGTTATCACGGTGTGTTGATCCCGACCGGGCGTTCCTGCGAGGACTCGTGGGTGATCGCCTCGGCACTGGTGCCGTTGACCGAACGCCTGCGTTACCTGGTGGCGATTCGACCGGGGATCATCTCGCCGACCGTATCGGCACGGATGGCGGCGACGCTGGATCGATTGTCCAACGGCCGCTTGCTGATCAACGTGGTGACCGGCGGCGACCCGGATGAAAACCGTGGCGACGGCAGCTTTCTCAGCCACAGCGAACGCTACGAAGTGACTGATGAATTCCTGAAAATCTGGTGCCGCGTGCTGCAGGGCGAATCGGTGGATTTCGAGGGCAAGCACCTGAAAGTGCAGAACGCCAAAGCGCTCTACCCACCTGTGCAGAAACCTTACCCGCCGCTGTACTTCGGCGGCTCCTCCGATGCGGCGCATGATCTGGCCGCCGAGCAGGTTGATGTCTACCTGACCTGGGGCGAACCTCCGGCGGCGGTCGCAGAAAAAATCGCTGATGTGCGCGAACGCGCGGCGCGTCACGGGCGCACGGTGAAGTTCGGTATTCGTCTGCACGTGATCGTCCGCGAGACCGCCGAAGAGGCGTGGAAAGCCGCAGACAAACTGATCGAGCACATCAGTGACGAAACAATAGAGGCGGCGCAGAAGTCCTTTTCGCGTTTTGATTCAGAGGGTCAGCGGCGCATGGCGGCGTTGCACGATGGCCGTCGCGACAATCTGGAAATCGCGCCGAACCTGTGGGCCGGTGTCGGTCTGGTGCGCGGCGGCGCGGGGACGGCGCTGGTTGGCGATCCGCAACAAGTGGCAGCGCGGGTCAAGGAGTACGCGGATCTGGGCATCGAGAGTTTCATTTTCTCCGGTTATCCGCATCTGGAAGAGGCTTACCGCTTTGCCGAGCTGGTATTCCCGCTGCTGCCCGAGCCGTACGCGAGCCTGGCCGGGCGTGGCGTGACCAACCTGACCGGGCCGTTTGGCGAAATGATTGCCAATGATGTGCTGCCCACCAAAGCCACGGCATAAACAAATCCCCTGTAGGAGCTGCCGCAGGCTGCGATCTTTTGACTTTGATTTTCTAAAAAACCGGATCAAAAGATCGCAGCCTGCGGC
>NZ_JASCPK010000180.1:0-10200 GCF_029959385.1 Pseudomonas sp. PS01303 | reverse complement strand
AGCTGCCGCAGGCTGCGATCTTTTGACCTTCAAGATCAACAGATCGCAGCCTGCGGCAGCTCCTACATGGGGCTGGCGTGGGCTCAGGTTAGTTCAATGCGATCGGCATGAATAACGATCTTGCCTTCCTTGTACAGCGAACCGATGGCCTTCTTGAAGTTGCCTTTGCTGACGCCGAACAGGCTGCTGATCAACGCCGGATCGCTCTTGTCGCTGACCGGCAGCGTGCCGTCGTTGTCGCGCAACTTGGCGAGGATCTTCGAGTTGAGGCTGCTCGCCGCTTCCTGACCCACCGGTTGCAGGCTCAGGGCAATCTTGCCGTCCGCGCGCACTTCCTTGATGTAGCCTTTCTCGCTCATGCCGGCGCGCATGAACTTGAAGATTTCGTTCTTGTGGATCAAACCCCAGTGCTTGTTGTTGATGATCGCCTTGAAGCCCATGTCGGTGGCTTCGGCGACCAGCAGATCAACTTCCTGGCCCTGGCTGTAATTGGCCGGGGTTTTGTCGAGGTAGCGATCCAGCCGCGCGGTGGCGGTGATGCGGCGGGTGTGCTTGTCGAGGTAGACGTGCACCACGCAGTACTCGCCGGCGGTCATCTGGCGCTTTTCTTCGGAATACGGCAGCAACAGATCCTTCGGCAGCCCCCAATCGAGGAACACACCGATGCTGTTGACTTCAACAACTTTCAGACTGGCAAATTCGCCGACCTGAACTTTTGGTTTCTCTGTGGTAGCGAGAAGTTTGTCTTCACTGTCCAGATAAACAAAAACGTTGAGCCAATCTTCATCTTCGCTGGGAATATCTTTAGGGATATAACGGTTAGGCAAAAGAATCTCGCCGTCAGCACCGCCGTCCAGATATAAACCGAAGTTAGTGTGTTTAACCACTTGCAAACTGTTGTAACGCCCGACTAAAGCCATTTCCAGAACCCTCATTACGTGGGCGGCATTCTACCCGTTTTTGCCGTGAACGTTCGCCGGCAGATCCTCGGTTTCCGCTAAAACTGCGCCACGCCTTGATTTTCCTTGATCGCCGACGAGCGAGGTGCCGCTCGTCAGTCTGCCAGCGAGGGTTTCAGCCGCGACATAATGTCCCGTCAAACAGCAATGATCTTATTTAAAACAGCAGGTTAGCTGGATATTCCAATTAATTAACCGCGAATAATGCAGCACCGCACTGGGTTATTCCCGGGGATATTTACCAAGCAATTGTCAAGTAATTACTGTACGATGCCTGGCCGAGTTACTTTTCTACAGGTTAATGGCCGCCATGCGTGTAAAAGCATCCAACAGCAAAGCAAAGCCAGCTCCAGCCGTTGAAACCAGCGAATCGATCAACGATCAAATCGCAGCGTTCCTCAAGTCCGGCGGCGAGATCCAGCAAATTGCCAAAGGCGTCAGTGGCCAGACGTTCGGCCCGTCCAAGCAGATCAGCCTGGGCAAGAAGTAACACCCGGTTTTACACCCGTCCAGAGGCGCTTTGAGCTTCGAAGCGCCTGGACTGGCACCGCGCAACACCCTCCCCGTTTCAAACATCCCAGATATCAAATATTCAGAAATCGACGAACGGCCTTCAATGCCGAGCATTCGCCGGTATCCTTGCACGCGTCTAGATCAAGCGTTTCAGCAGGCCCGCCGTCCTGCGCTCGCTGTTCATGGAGTGACGCATGCGCACATCTTCCTGTTTATTGCTTGTAGGCCTGCTCGCGGCAACGACTGCGCACGCGCAGATTTTCCAGCGTGAACTCGGTGATTTCGACCTCAAGCTCGGCACCACACCCAGCCGCAGCATGGCGCAGGGCCTGGTCAAACCGGCGGCGGTCGGTTCGTTTCACGGCGGTCTCGATCTGAGTCACGACAGTGGCCTTTACGTCGGTCAGTACGCACCGAGCATGGGCATCTCGCCGGGCAAGAACCTTGAAATCGACTCCTACGTCGGCTTTAAACAACCATTCGATCAGTTGCTCGGCTACGAAGTCGGGATGATTCATTACAGCTATCCGAAGGTCGACACCCTCGACAGCCAGGAAGTGTTCGGTGGCCTGACCCTGCTTGGCAGCCGCTTCGGCATCGCGCTGAGCAACGACCCGGATAAACAGAACAACACCCTTTTCGCCGACCTTGGCGGCAATCAGCCGTTCGGCATCGGCGTCAGCATGAAATACACCACCCACCAGTTGAACTCGCCAGTAGCGGTGGACGGCGGCTACGTCAGTAGTTTTACCGATTGGTCGGTGAAATTTTCCCGCCCGGTCATGGGCGTCGATCTCGACCTCATCTACAGCAATTCCAGCCTCAGCGGCAGCGATTGCTCGGCCTATTCCGGCCACAACAGCCAGTGCGACGGCC
Source organism: Pseudomonas sp. PS01303 (assembly GCF_029959385.1). Lineage (NCBI taxonomy): Bacteria > Pseudomonadati > Pseudomonadota > Gammaproteobacteria > Pseudomonadales > Pseudomonadaceae > Pseudomonas > Pseudomonas sp. PS01303. Next base: position 7,852 of record NZ_JASCPK010000180.1, on the reverse strand, counting down.
TCGTCACGCTCAAGGCCGAACGCGCCTTCTATTGATCGGCTGAACTGCCGGGCTCATTCTGCGTTCACATAAACATCAGACCCTCAGGCTGGCCATCGCAAGGATTCGCCCATGTCTCGCTGGTTCAAGCACATTGCCGCGCTATTGATGTTCACCCTCGCCCTCGGCGCCTGCAGCCGCGTCGGCCTGGCCTATCGCAACCTCGACGTGATCATTCCGTGGACGCTCGGCGACTACGTCGACATGAACGGCGAGCAGAAAGACTGGTTCAACGAGCGCCTCAAGGAACACCTGAACTGGCACTGCACCACGCAGTTGCCGGGTTACCTCGACTGGCTGGATCGCTTGCAAACCATGGTCGAGACCAATCAGGTCACCGACGCCGCCCTGCAAGCGCGCACCGCCGAAGCCAAGCAAGCCATCGCCGAAACCGCGAAAGAGATCACCCCGTCGGCCATCGAATTGCTGCAAGGTCTGGACGACAAGCAAGTGGCGGAGATGAATGAAGCGTTCGCCAAGGACTTGCGCAAACGCCAGCAGGATTACGTCAATCCGCCGCTGGCCCAGCAGATCAAGGAACGTGGCGAGCGCATGACCAAACGCCTAAACGACTGGCTCGGCCCGCTCAGTCCTACGCAAGAACAGCGCGTAGTGGCCTGGACTAACGCTCTCGGCGATCAGAACACCCAGTGGATCGCCAACCGCGCGCATTGGCAGAAGCAGTTCAGTGCCGCCGTGGCGCAACGCAAGAGTGCAGAATTCCCACAGCGTATCGAGACGCTTCTGGTGAATCGCGAGAGCTTATGGACAGCGGATTACCGCAAGGCCTACGCCGACACCGAAGCGCAGGCGCGCTCGTTGTTCGTTGATTTGATGGCGGAGAGCACGCCGCAGCAGCGTCAGCGCTTATTGAAAAAAATTGAAGGCGTACGCAAAGACTTCAACGACCTCAAATGCCTGAAGGCTGCACAAAAATCCTTGTAGGAGCAGAGCTTGCTCGCGAAAGCGGTCTGTCATTCAACAATAATGTTGGGGCTGACGACGCCTTCGCGAGCAAGCTCGGCTCCTACAGGATCGCGGTCAACCTTTAGGCGATCTGGGCTTTCGAGGCCACTTCATCAAACGTCGCTTCATCCAGCGCATCAGCCTGTTCATCCAGCACCTGACGCGGGTGGTCATTGCCGGGAATGCTGCTGTCGATCAGGCTCAGCAAGCTCGAACCGCGCGGGGTCAGAGAAAAATTGTTGCCGGTGCTGCCCTCCTCATCCGGACGCGGCTGGATAAAACCGCGCAAAAGCAACAGCCGTTCATAGTCGCAGGCCACCGTTTTCAGGTGATCCAGATTCTCGATCGGCTCGCCGGCGCTGGCTTTCTCCGCCGCGTAATCCTCAGCGTAGGCGCGAGGGGCGAAGCTGTGGCCGGCGCTGTTTTGCACTTCGTGCAGCAAGCGTTCAATCAAATCCCAGTTATAAGTCGTCATCCTGATTCAACCTCCGGTGCGCATGATTTGGGGCGCGTACCTAGGTTGTGACCGGAGGCTGGCGCAGCCGTTCAGCCGTATTTCCTTCAGCGACCGACCGGCGGTCTGTCGATTTCCCGGCGGGTTGAACGACTAGTCTGAAACAGACGGTTTCAACCCCGCAGGAGAAATCATCATGAACGTTGAGAATCATCCGGTGGTATCGCGCGAAGCATGGCTCGCCGCCCGCAAACAACATCTAGAACACGAAAAAGCCTTCACCAAAGAGCGCGATCGCCTCAGCGCTGAGCGCCGCGCCTTGCCTTGGGTGAAAGTCGACAAGGATTACCACTTCCAGGGCCCGAACGGCGAATTGAAGCTGGCAGACCTGTTTGGCGACCACAGCCAATTGGTCGCCTACCACTTCATGTTCGCCAAGGATTGGGAGGAAGGCTGCCAGGGTTGCTCGTTCCTCAGCGACCACATCGACGGCGCCAACCAGCATTTGGCCCACCACGATATCGCCGTGGTTGCGGTGTCCCACGCACCGTTTAACCAGTTTCAAGACTTCAAAAAACGCATGGGCTGGAAGTTTGACTGGGTATCCTCAGAAGGCTGCGACTTCAACTATGACTTCGGCGTGTGCGCCCGTGCCGAGGATGTTGCCGCCGGAAAGGCTACGTACAACTACGAAAAAACTGACAGCGCCGAAGAAGAAATGCCCGGGCTGAGCGTGTTTTACAAGGACAACGCCGGAAACATCTTCCACACCTATTCGACCTACGCCCGAGGTCTGGACATGCTGGTCGGCGCCTACAACTACCTCGACCTGACGCCGAAGGGCCGCAATGAAGACGAGATCATGGAATGGGTGCGGCATCATGATCGGTATGAAGGCGCGACAAAATCCAGCTGCTGCCACGGCAACTGATCGTCCTTTGTGGGAGTGAGCCTGCTCGCGAAAGCGTCGGGTCAGCCACCATGAATAGTGCCTGACATACCGCTTTCGCGAGCAAGCTCGCTCCCACAGGTTCTCCTACAGTTTCTGAACTTTTCACAGGCTTTGCCCCTCAACCGGTTAACCCGCCTTAACCGGAACTGAGGCCTGCCCCCATGAAAACCCTGATCAAGCTCACCCTCGCCGCCACCCTTGCCTGCGCCCTGCCCGTCTGGGCCTGCACGCCTGAGGAGGCGACCGCCAAACGTGAACAACTGGCCAAAGAGGTCACCAAGCTCACTGAACAGAATCCGGCCAAGGCCAAAGAGATCAACGCCGAGTTGCAGAAAATGGATCTGGGCACGGCCAGCGCGGAACTGCCGGACAAGTGCCAGTTGATTGATCAGCGCTTGAAAGAGCTGGGTACGGCGGAGAAGAAGGCGGAAGGCTAAAGCGAAGATCGCAGCCTTCGGCAGCTCCTACAGAAGGGCGAAAAAAAACCGGACATTGTCCGGTTTTTTTCATAAACGTCTGAAACGACTTACTCAGCCGCTGGCTCTGCCGGCTTGCGGCGCTTGAGCGGGGCCATGCCATCGCTGCTGACCAACGAGTCTGGCTTCGGACGGTTAGCGCTCTTGCGCTTGGTCGGCGTCTTGGCGGCGGTTTTCTTCTTGTCGCCCTTGGCGTCGGTCTTTTTCTTCTTCACGCCAACGGCTTTGCCCGAGGCCTTGACCTTTTTCGGCCCGCCGTAGGTGCCTTTGACTTCCTTGATGGTGCGGCGCTCGAAGCTCTGCTTGAGGTAGCGCTCGATGCTCGACATCAGGTTCCAGTCGCCGTGGCAGATCAGCGAGATCGCCAGGCCGTCGTTACCGGCACGACCAGTGCGACCGATACGGTGCACGTATTCGTCGCCGCTGCGGGGCATGTCGAAGTTGATCACCATGTCCAGACCATCAACGTCCAGACCACGGGCCGCCACGTCGGTGGCCACGAGGATCTTCACGCCGCCCTGCTTCAGACGGTCGATCGCCAGTTTGCGATCCTTCTGGTCTTTCTCGCCGTGCAGCACGAACGCTTTGTATTCCTGAGCCACGAGGCGGCCGTAGATGCGGTCGGCCATGGCGCGGGTGTTGGTGAAGATGATCGCTTTCTGATAGGTCTCGTTGGCCAGCAGCCAGTTCACAATCTGCTCTTTGTGCTGATTGTGGTCGGCGGTGATGATTTGCTGACGGGTGGTCGAGTTCAGCTGGCTGACCGCGTTGAGCTGCAAGTGCTCAGGGTTGTTCAGCACTTTGGCGATCATTTCGCGCAGGCCGGAACCACCGGTGGTGGCCGAGAACAGCATGGTTTGCTGACGGTTCGTGCATTCGTCGACCAGACGCTGAACGTCTTCGGAGAAGCCCATGTCGAGCATGCGGTCGGCTTCGTCGAGCACCAGCACTTCGACTTCCTTGAGGTCAAGGTTGCCGGCGTTGAGTTGCTCGATCATGCGACCCGGGGTGCCGATGAGGATGTCCGGCACCTTGCGCAGCATCGCGGCCTGTACCTTGAAGTCTTCACCGCCAGTGATCAGGCCGGATTTGATGAAGGTGAACTGCGAAAAACGCTCAACTTCCTTCAGGGTTTGCTGGGCCAGCTCGCGGGTCGGCAGCAGGATCAGCGTCTTGATGCTGACGCGAACCTTGGCCGGGCCGATCAGGCGATTGAGGATCGGCAGTACGAAAGCGGCAGTTTTGCCGCTACCGGTTTGCGCAGTCACCCGCAAATCACGCCCTTGGAGCGCCAGCGGGATGGCCGCGGCTTGCACAGGCGTTGGCTCGACAAATTTCAGCTCGGCCACAGCTTTAAGCAGGCGTTCGTGCAGGGCGAATTGGGAAAACACGGGTGCTACCTCGAAGATATGCAAAAAAACAGCTGCATAGGTTACCGGTTTCGAGCGCTCAGGCCGAGTTTCTTTATGCAAACGGCAGCAATCAGTGGTTTTTTTGTTGCCTGATTTGTCTCCAAACGTAATACCTGGCGTCTTAAATGCTCTAATCGGCCATCGCGTCTTACAGAAGAATCGTTTCACTTATGGATATCAAACAGCTCTGGCTCAACGCCCAGGACCTCTGGGGCACCCTCGAACAGCATCCGATCCTGCAAGCCAGCCTCGCGCTGATGCTGCTGTTGGTGATCGCGTTGGTACTCGGACGAGTGGCGCGCTACCTGATCCTGCACGCCAGCCGCATGCTCGGTCGCCAGCCGGCGTTTCACTGGATCAACGATTTACGCCACAACAAAGTGTTTCAGCGCCTGGCGCAGATTACCCCGTCGCTGGTGATTCAGTTCGGCCTGCACTTGGTGCCAGAACTGAGCAAAACCGCGATGAATTTCCTCGGCAACGTCGCGCTGGCTTTCACCATCCTGTTTTTGCTGCTGACCATCAGCGCGCTGCTCAATGCCTTGCTCGACATCTATGCGCGCACCGAGCACGCCCGCACGCGCTCGATCAAAGGCTACGTGCAACTGGCGAAAATGGTTCTGTACGTGTTCGGCGGGATCATCATCGTCGCCACGCTGATCGACCGTTCGCCGCTGTTGCTGCTCTCCGGTCTCGGTGCGATGTCGGCGGTGATTTTGTTGGTCTACAAGGACACGCTGCTGTCGTTCGTCGCCAGCGTGCAGTTGACCAGCAACGACATGCTGCGGGTTGGCGACTGGATCGAAATGCCGCAAGTCGGCGCCGATGGCGATGTGGTCGACATCACTTTGCACACGGTCAAGGTGCAGAATTTCGACAAGACCATTGTGTCGATCCCGACGTGGCGCTTGATGTCCGAGTCGTTCAAGAACTGGCGTGGCATGCAGCAATCCGGCGGACGGCGGATCAAACGCAGCCTGTTCATCGACGCCAGCGGCGTGCGGTTCATCCGCGATGACGAGGAAGAAAAGCTCTCGCAGGTGCATTTGCTCACCGATTACATGAGCCGCAAGAAAGCCGAGCTCAAGGCGTGGAACGAGGCGCAGGGCAATGTCGCGGCGATGTCGGCCAACCGTCGCCGGATGACCAATATCGGCACGTTCCGCGCGTATGCGTTGGCGTATCTGAAGAGTCATCCGGAGATTCAACCGAACATGACCTGCATGGTGCGGCAGATGCAGACCACGGCGCAGGGCATTCCGCTGGAGATCTACTGCTTCACCCGCACCACGGCGTGGGCGGATTACGAGCGGATTCAGGGGGATATTTTTGATTATCTGCTGGCGGTGTTGCCGGAGTTTGGGTTGAGTCTGTATCAGCAGCCGAGTGGCGGGGATTTGCGCTCTGGCCTGCTGCCAGCGGTGCTCGGCTCGGCAAGCATCCCCGAGCCACAAAAACATCTTATGTAACCCCCAAAATCCTGTAGGAGCCGGGCTTGCCCGCGAAGAGGGCGTGTCAGGCAACGAATGGGTTAGCTGACACACCGCCTTCGCGAGCAAGCTCAGCTCCTACAAGGATTATGCGGTGCGTCGGATGCCGAGGCGGCTAATCCACACGGCAGCAAGGATGACGCTACCCCCCAGGAACAACCGCCCCAGTTCCTCATGCTGATTCCAGATCAGCAAATTCAGCAGCAACCCCACCGGCACATGCAGGTTGTTCATCACCGCCAGCGTGCCGCCATTGACCATGCACGCGCCCTTGTTCCACCAGTACATGCCCAGCGCGGTCGAGACCAGTCCGAGAAACAGCAGCACGCCCCACTGCAGCGGCGCTTCCGGCAGAAAATTCGCTTTGCCGAACAGCAAAAACGCTGGCAGCACCACCGCCAGCGCGCCGACGTAGAAGAAGCCAAACCGTCGGTAATGCGGCAAATCACTCGGATGCTTGGCCACCAGATGTTTGTACATCACCTGCCCGGCGGCGTAGGTGAAGTTGGCCAATTGCAGCAGCAGGAAGCCCATGAAGAAGTCCGGGCTGATGCTGTCGAAACGAATCACCGCCGCCCCACTCACCGCCACCAGTGCGGCGATCAGCGCCCACGGGTTGAAGCGACGGTTCAGCGCGTCTTCGATCAACGTCACGTGCAACGGCGTGAGGATGGTGAACAGCAACACTTCCGGCACCGTCAGCACGCGGAAGCTCAGGTACAGACAGACGTAGGTCACACCGAACTGCAACGCACCGATCATCAGCATGCCGCGCATGAACGACGGTTCGACCGAGCGCCAGCGCGTCAGCGGGATGAACACCAGCCCGGCCAGCACCACGCGCACCAGCACCGCGAAGTAACTGTCGACATGACCGGCCAGATACTCGCCAATCAGACTGAAGGAAAACGCCTGGATCAGCGTGACAAAAAGTAGATAGCCCATGCTCGCCTCGGTTTTGAATGGCGGCGACGATAGCGGGTTTTCGATTCTGCAACCAACACAAATCCCCCGTAGGAGCTGCCGCAGGCTGCGATCTTTTGATCTTGATTTTAAAAAAACAGGATCAAAAGATCGCAGCCTTCGGCAGCTCCTACACGGGGGATTGGTGAATCCCGGGCAAAAAAAAGCCCGATCTCGCCTATGCGTTCAATCGGGCTACAGCACTCAGGAGCAACAAGTGCAAAGGGAGGTTCGATGCGCGTGGAACCTTGAAGGGGTTGCGCCAGGTCACTAGACCATCCAGAGATTATCTGGCGATTAACCTGTCAAGCGACCTGGGACAGTTTGGCGTTGGCCTGGTTGAGGCCCTTCTCTTGGAAGTCGCCACCGAGGTTCATGCCTTCGGCGTGGATGAAGGTCACGTCGTTGATACCGATGAAACCCATGACCTGACGCAGGTACGGTTCCTGATGATCCGCCGGGCCGCCGGCGTAGATGCCGCCGCGAGCGGTCAGCACGTAGGCACGCTTGCCGCTGAGCAGGCCTTGCGGGCCGGTTTCGGTGTACTTGAAAGTCACGCCGGCACGCAGCACGTGGTCGAGCCAGGCTTTAAGGGTGCTCGGGATGGCGAAGTTGTACATCGGCGCAGCCATCACCAGCACGTCAGCGGCGAGCAGTTCATCAGTCAATTCATTGGAGCGATCCAGCGACGATTGTTCGCTGGCGTTGCGCTGTTCGGCAGGTTTCATCCAGCCACCCAACAGGTTGGCGTCCAGATGCGGTACCGGGTTCACGGCGAGGTCACGCACGGTGATCTGATCGGCAGGGTGTGCAGCTTTCCACTGACTGATAAAAGTCTGGGTCAGTTGACGGGACACCGAGTCTTGCTGGCGGGCGCTGCTTTCAATGATCAGAACGCGGGACATGTTGTGTAGCCTCCATCCGAGAATGTTGTAAGTCGATGGAGTGAAGGTTAAACAGAGTTGAATCGATGAAAAAGCGCAAATAATTGCTGCAAAGTATCGAATAATTCGTTTAGATGCACTTACCCATCCTGTGGGAGCGAGCTTGCTCGCGAAGGCGGTGTATCAGTCAATTAATGCATCGACTGACGCGACGCC